>DAHWBL010000361.1 GCA_027323595.1 Acetobacteraceae bacterium
GCACCATGACGCGGGTCAGATTCTGGTACATATGATGATGGGTGTTCACCATCCCCGGCATCACCACATGCCCCGACCAATCGAGCACCTGGTCGGCCTGTGCGTCGGCAAGCTCGGCGGTGGTGCCGACACGCGCGATCAGATGGTCCTTGAACAGAATCGCGCCATCGGCGATCTCGCGGCGCGCATCATCGAACGTCGCGAGCAGCGCGATATTGCGGATCAGCGTGCTGCTCACCGGGTCAATTCCCTCATGTCTATCTTGGAAAAACCCCAGGCATCACGATAAACCCCGGGATCATGCGCACGCGGTCATGCCACCGCCGCACAGCCGGATACCGCCGCAGCGCCACCCCGGCCTCCTCGGCGAGCACGGTGTCGGCAAAGCACGCGATATCGGCGATGGTCGGGCCTGTGCCGCACAGATAGAAATGTCCCTCGGCGGCCTCAAGCCAAAGATGGCGGTCCAGCGCGTCAAGAATCGGCAATGCCCGCGCGATGAGCGGCGCGCTGTCCATGCCGGTATCAAAACAATCCATCAGCCGCGCAGCCCCCAGGCTCGCCGCGAGCGCCGCGCCGTACCCCAGCCATTGCGCGATCTGCCCAGGTGCGCGCGCGAACCAGGTCCCGCCCGGATCATGGCTGGCAGCCAGATGCACCAGAATCGCGTTCGCATCGTCCAATACCAGATCACCATCCTCGACAACCGGCAGTCGCCCGAGCGGACTCAGCCGCCGATACGAATCGCTCAGATGCGCGGCCCCCGGATACATGTCCACCTGCACCGTCTCATGCGCCAGGCCCAGCATGGACAGCAGCAGCCGCACCTTGTAGCACTCAGCGGAGAGTTCGTAATGATGCAGACGGATCATAGGGAGTTCTCGAACAGCCGACGAACTCCCGCCAGCCAGTCGGTCTGCGCGCGGGCAATCGCCACCGGCCGCGCCGGTGCGCCGGCATGGACCAGCCCATGCACCCAGCATTCATGCGGCCCGGCCGGACGCAGCAGCAATGTCACCGTCCATCCGCCCGCCTCGTGCGGCAGGCTCGCGCGCAACCACGCCTCGCCGATCGCGCTCGACCCGCCCAACGCGCCGAGCATCGCCCCGCGCAACGCCACCAGCCCCATCGCGAACATCAACGGGCGCGCAACGATGCCCGGTTCGGGCTCGACAAACTCGCTGCCCTCGCCGCTGTCGCACCAGACGATACCGGCCGCCTCACGCACCGGTCGCGCTTGGATGCGCAGGCCGCTCGGCGGGGCGCTGTTCGGGTGCGCCGGAACGCGGGTGCAGCGCCCGTCGGCGCCGGCAAAGCGCCAACCATGATAGCGGCAGACAAGCTCATCGCCGACCACGCTGCCGATCGACAGGCGAACCCCGCGATGCGGACAGCGGTTTTCCCATGCCCGCGCAATCCGGTCTGCCCCCCGCCACACCGCGAGCGCCCGGCCATCGAGCACCGCATCGACGATGTGCCCCTCGGCGAGGTCGCCCGCGCCGGCCAGCGGATACCATCCCGCGCGGGTCACGCGGCGATGACCCCGTGGCGCAGACCGAGTGCCGCGAGATACCGCCGATACGCAACCGACATGGCATCCGCACGCACCGGCACCTCGGCCCCCGGCGACAGCGGCAGACGCAGCGGCACCTGGTTCTCCAGAATCGGCTTGTCCTGCGCGAAGATCAATTGCTGAAACCCGATCAGTTCGGCATCGTCGCTGGTGTCATCTAAAAGACTCACCAGCATATGCGCCCGCACCTGCTCCGGCCCCACCGGCTGGCAGAACAGCGCGATCACGTCCTGGCGGTCACGATCGAGCGGATTGAGCTTATACAGCACCGCGCAGAGCGGATGTGGAACACGATAGACATACTCAACAATAAACCCCTCCGAGGCATTGGCCGCCGAGCGTGGCTGAAAAAACCGACAGTCACGGGCGAACAGCTCCTGGCCGTCCTGCTCGGTGCTCACGCGATAGGGCGGCACCTCGGTATGCGGCTCCAACCCGAGAAAATCCTTGTGCACGTAAGGAAAATGCCCAAGATCGAGAAAATTCTCGATCGCCCGCGGCGGTGACGTGCGCACGCCAAAGCTGCCCGCATGCACCACCCGCCGCTCCGGCTCGGCCAGCTCGGGAATGTCGAACAGCCTCGCGGGCTTCTGGCCCAGACACACCCAGACATACTCCAGATGCAGCATCGTCGCCGCCGCCGCCCCGTCTGCATGGTGCGCGACCGGCTGGTCCTGCCGGATCGCCACCGTCAGGCGTCGGCCCAGCAAGATCGTGCGCACCGGTCCGCGCCGCAATTCGGCGATCGACGCGACCACGTGCCACTGATCGAGCAGCACGGGATCGTTTTGTTCGTCGATGAACGGGTCGTTGCCGCGGGTCATGATGCAGGACGCTAACAAGGCAATCCACCCCTTCGCAAGGGTGCGCGGGGTGCCAATCTGCGCCTCCGGTGCGGAGTTGGCGGGCCGGAGTGCGCATTTCGAAAGCGCCTGCTCATAAGCTGTGCAGGCCGACGGCGACGACCAGGCACGGCGTCGTCGCATTTGCGCCCGTCATTCGGTTCGGCTTTGGCATGGTTGTTGCGCTATGGGGCTTAGGCGTGAGAGCATTTCTCGCCGTATTCGGCCTCAACGCGGCGGCCTGCCGCGCAGACTCTGGAAGGGAAACCACGATGGCCAACGACTTTTCTGTGTCTCGACGCGGCTTGCTGTCGCTCGCCGGTGGCGCGGCCGGTCTCAGCCTGGCGCCCAACGGGCTGCTGCCCGCCGCCCAGGCCGCCACGAACTTCGCGCCGGTGAAGGAGGAAAACGCCGTCATCGGCTTCGGCCATGTCGGCCCGATCTCCGACGAGGGCTGGACCTACTCGCACCATGTGGGCTTCCTCGCCGCCAAGAAGGCCTATCCGAAGGCGAAATTCATCGAAGTGGAATCGATCCCATATTCCGCCGACGCGACCCGCACCTTTCGCCAGTTCGTCGCGCAGAAATGCAACCTCGTGATTCTGTCATCCGAATACGGCGATCTGCTCGCCAACGTCGCCGACAAGGCGCCGACCACCGCGTGGATGGAATGCAACGGCCACGGCGTCGCGCCGAACCGCAGCTGGTATTACGTCAAGCATTGGTTCCCCACCTACGTCACCGGCGTTGCCGCCGGATTGATGAGCAAGTCCGGCAAGCTTGGCTATGTCGGCTCGCTGCCGGTGCCCTCGGTCTATAGCGGCGTGAATGCGTTCCTGATGGGCGCACGCTCGGTCAATCCGAAGGCGACCATGCAGGTCGGGCTGATCAACAGCTGGTTCGACCCCCAGGCCGCGGCCCAGATGGGCACCGCCCTCATCGACAATGGCTGTGACTTCCTGTTCGGCATCATGGACGAAGCAGCCTACCTTCAGGTTGCCGAAAAGCGTGGTGTGCCCTGCGTGATGTGGAACACAGATGTGCGTCGCTATGGCCCGAAATCCTATGTCAGCTCGATCGTGGTGAACTGGGACAAGTTCTATGTCGATCAGATCGGTGAGCGTCTGAAGGGCACCTGGAAAGGCGAGCAGAAGACCCTGCTCAACATGGGCGAAGGCGTGGATCGCGACGCCTGGGGGGCGAGCGTCCCCGACGCGGTCAAGGCACAGGCAGACGCGGTGCGTGCCAAGATACTTGCCGGCTTCAATCCGTTCACCGGCGAAATAAAAGATTCCAACGGCAAGGTGCGCGTGCCCAAGGGCGCAACCATGAGCGAGATGGAGCTGTATGACTGGAACTGGGCCATCGAGGGCGTCACCGGTCTGAAATCTGCCTGACCGCCGCGCGATGAACGACACCGAACCGGCCGCGACCCCTGCTCGGGTCGCGGCGCCATCGGCCCCGCCGGTCGTGCAGATGCAGGCGATCACCAAGCTTTTTCCCGGCCTGGTCGCCAACGACGCGGTGGATTTCGACCTGCGCGCCGGCGAGGTGCATGCACTGCTCGGCGAAAACGGCGCCGGCAAATCGACTCTGATGAACGTGCTCACCGGCATCTATCACGCCGAGGCCGGACAGATCATGATGAACGGCCAGCCGGTGCGTTTTGGTTCGCCCGAATCCGCCATCGCCGCGGGCATCGGCATGGTGCATCAGCATTTCAAGCTCGTGCGCGCCTTCACCGTTGCCGAAAACATCCATCTGGGCTGGCACGAAACGCCAAAGCTGGTGTCGCCGGCGCTGCTCGAATCGCGCACCGCCGAGCTTGCCGAGCGTTTCAACCTCGCGGTGCGCCCGTCCGCGCGGGTGGAGGACCTTTCGGCCGGCGAGCAGCAGCGGGTGGAAATTCTGCGCGTGCTCGCCCGTGGCGCGCGGGTGCTGATCCTGGACGAGCCGACCGCGGTGCTGACCCCGCGCGAGGCCGGCGAACTGTTCAAGGCGCTGCGCGGGTTCACCGCGCGCGGCTATTCGGTGATCTTCATCAGCCACAAGCTTGATGAGGTCATGGAGATTTCCGATCGCATCACCGTGCTGCGCGCCGGCCGCAATGTCGCCACGCTGCCCGCGGCCTCCACCAACGCGGTGGAGCTCGCGACGCTGATGGTCGGTCGCGAGCTGCATCCCCCGCAGGCAACCGGCGTTGGCGAACGCAAGCTCGGCAACATCGTGCTCCAGCTCGCCGGTGTCGCGGCACTCGACGATCGCGGGCTCAAGGCGCTCACCGATGTCGATCTGGCGCTGCACGAAGGGGAGATCGTCGGCGTCGCCGGGGTTGCCGGCAACGGACAGCGCGAGCTGACCGAGGTGCTCACCGGCATCCGCGACGTGATCGAGGGCCAGGTGCGCATCGGCGGACATGTCATGTCGGGTGCCGATCCGCTCGCGTTTCTTGACGCCGGCATCGGGCATATTCCAGAGGATCGCCTTCGCAGCGGGCTCGCTCCGGCGATGCCGGTGGCAACCAACGCGGTGCTACGCGAATACCGCGCCGCGCCCATCGCGCGCGGTCCTTTCTATCTGCCCGCCGCGGCGATGGCGCTTGCACGGCGCATCGTCGCGGACTCCGCCGTGCTGGTGCCAAGCATGCGCATGCCGGTGCGCAATCTGTCCGGTGGCAACCAGCAGCGCCTGGTGGCGCGCCGCGAGATGCGTGTCGCCACCCGCGCCCTGGTCGCCGCCTATCCCACCCGCGGGCTCGATGTCGGTGCGATCGAAACGATGCTGCGCTACATCGTGGAGATGCGCGATCGCGGCGTTGCTGTCTTGTTGATTTCCGAGGAGCTTGAAGACCTGATCGGCATCGCCGACCGGATCGTCGTGCTGTTCAAGGGCCGGATCATCGGCGGCTTCACCGCGGCCGAGGCGGACCCCGAACGCATCGGTCTGCTGATGGGCGGGCGGGTCGCCGAGGCAGACGCGCTGGCCACGCAACCCACGGTGTCATAAGCATGTTTCGCATCCAGCGCATTCCCTCCATCAGCCCGCTCGCGATCCTGAGCAGCCGCGTCATCGCCGTGGTGAGCGCGCTCGTCGTGGGCGGCATCGTGTACAGCCTGAGGGGCTTTGACGTGTTCGATCTCGGCGCCAACGTGATCGATTCGTCTTTCGGGTCGGAGTTCGGCGTGCAGGATCTCGGCCTGCTGTTCTCGCCATTGATTCTCACCGGTCTTGCCACCGCGATCACCCTGCGCATCGGGCTGTGGAACATCGGCGGGGAAGGGCAGTTCTATCTCGGAGCGGTTTTCGCCACCGCGATCGGCCTGTTTGTTCAAGGGCCAGACTGGCTGATCCTGATTTTGATGTTCATCGGCGGATTCGTGGGCGGCATGCTCTGGATTCTGGTGCCCGCGCTCGCGCGCGCTTATCTTCAAACCGATGAGATCATCACCACCCTGCTGCTGAATTTTGTCGCCATGCTGCTGGTCTATTTTCTCTGCACCGGGCCCTGGCGCGATCCACATGACACGGTGACATCGGCGACCGCGCGGGTGAAAGCAGAGATGCCTTACCTGTTCGGCGATCTTCACTGGGGGCTGATCATTGCCCTGCTCCTCGCGGTGCTGGTGGCGGCGATGCTGGCCTATACCAAATGGGGCTACGAAGTACGGCTTGCCGGCTCCAACCGCTTCGCCGCCTTTTACGCCGGCGTGCCGGTTCGCCGACGGCTGATCCAGGTCATGCTGCTGTCTGGCGGTGTGGCCGGCATCGGCGGCATGCTGGAGGTCGCTGGAACCGTGCATCATCTGCAGGGCGGAATGTCGAATAATTTCGGCTATCTGGGCATTCTGGTCGCCGTCGTCGCCGGTGGCGCGCCGATCGCGGTGCCGGCCGCGGCACTGCTGATGGCGGTGATCCTCAATGGCGGCATCGTGCTGCAATCCTATGGCGTGAGCACCTACGAAGTTCTGGCGCTGACCGGCCTGATCCTGTTTTTCGTCGCCATATCCGAGCAACTCGCGTACTACCGCATATCCCGGCCGCCGGCCCTGAAAGCTGGAGCGGGCGCATGATCGACATCATCACCGGAATACTGACCACCGCCTTTCTCGCCGGCGGCGTGCTCGCGCTCGCCGCACTCGGCGAGGTGCTGGCCGAGCGCGTGGGCGTGTTCAATCTTGGCGTCGAGGGGCTGATGGCCCTTGGGGGCGTCTCGGCGATCATTACCGTCACGATCGTCCAGAACCCCTGGGTGGGCATGCTAGTGGCGATCCTCGTCGGGCTGATTTTCGGCATGTTCTTCGCGTTCGCCACCGTCCTGCTGCGCGCCAATCAAACTCTTTGCGGCCTGGCACTGACAATTCTCGGAACCGGTCTTGCCGCCTCGGTCGGACGATCCTTCGCCGGCCAACCCGCCCGCGCCTCCTTCCCCGACGTCGCGATCCCCTATCTGTCCGATATCCCGGTGCTGGGCCGGGCGTTTTTTTCGCAGAACCTGCTCGTCTACGTGATCTGGATCATCCTGCCCTTCGCGATCAATTTCCTGCTCTTCAAAACCCGTCACGGCATCAACGTGCGCGCGGTGGGTGAGAACCCGTCCGCCGCCGATGCTGCCGGCATCAAGGTGATTGCGATCCGCTTCTGGTATGTCGCCGCCGGCGGGGCGTTCGCCGGTGCGGGCGGAGCGTATCTCACGCTCGCCTTCGTGCCGTCCTGGTCCGATGAGATCACCGGCGGCCGCGGCTGGATCGCGGTGGCGCTGGTGATCTTCGCCGGCTTCAGGCCAACCCAGGCGGTGCTCGGCGCGCTGTTCTTCGGGGTGATCACCGCGCTCGGCTTTGTCGGACAGGCGCGCAACTGGCCGGTGCCGCCGGCATTCCTTTCAATGATGCCTTATGTTTTCACGATTGTTTTCATGATCGTTCCGGCGATGTTGGCGCGCGAAGGGGCCCGGCGCATCAGCGCGCCGGCAGCACTTGGCACGCCGTTCTACCGCGATCAGCGCTGAGTTTCTTCGGCCAGCCGCGCGGCGAGCGCCCGGCGCAGCCGGACGGTGCCGCCATCGATGGCCAGCAGCGTCTCCGGCGGTGCTTCCCCAACGCCCCTAATCTTCTCGATGCGCTCAAGCAACTCCATGTCCTCGGCAAAGGTCGCCAGATAGGCGGCCTCCATCTCCGCCGACACCGCCGCGTCGCCAGGCGCGAAATTGCGCAGCACCAGCCAGAAATAATGCGTGCTGTGCGCATCGCGCGGGGTGAGTGCCGCGAACGAGTAGGTGCGATAATGCCGGTCCCGGCTTGCCTCATCGCGCGCCGTACCGGCCGGCACCGCGCCGAAATCGACCACCGACAGGTTGGGCAGATGCAGCGCATACACCTGCCAGCGATCCACCTTGGCCTCGAACCTTCCATGGCGGCGCATCACCGGCACCGGTTCGGACCCATCGATCCAGCGCTGCACGACGATCTGGTCCGCGCTTTCGCTGACCTGCAAAGGAACGTCTGCGGCGTCGCTGCCGCCGATGGTGCGACGATGCACGAAGCTGGTGTGCGCGGGGTCCACCAGATTATCCAGCACGCGCTCGATCGCGGCGGGAAAAATCAACGGCGTGCCATGCAGGCACGTCCACCCCGCGGCACCATGACGCGCGTGCCCCGGTGGCGCATCGGTGATCCGCGCCGGCTCGCCCGGCCAGGCCCACACCAGCCCAAGCGATTCCGCGCATGGCCAACTCGCCACCCGGAGCGATGCGGGAATTTGTTGTTGACCCGGAACATGAACGCAGGCGCCTGAACGCTCGAACATCAGGCCATGATACGGGCACTGGATATGGTCACCGACAACCTCACCCAGGGACAGCGGCGCGGACTTGTGCGGACACACCTCGCTCAACACAACCGCGGCACCGGCGCTGTCACGAAACAGCACCATGGGCGCGCCGAACAAGGTGCGCGCAAGCGGCTTTGCCGAGATTTCATCGGCGCGCGCCACCGCATACCACGCATCTCGAATCCAATTCATCGCAGCCTCCTGCATGCGATGACTTTGGCACGCCCCGCCGCGCCTGGCCATCGCGTTCGGTGGGATTGACCTGCCCACCGGTTCGTCACCAAACTGCGCCCAAAGCCGCAGGAGGAGACCGCGCCATGCCCACCACCCGGATCGATGGTTTGTCGATTTATTATCAGGTTTTCGGCAATGACGGCCCCTGGCTGACGCTGGTCACCGGTGGCCGGCGCGGCCATCAGGAATTCGCGCCGCTCGCCGCGCGCATCGCCCAGGGCGGCTTTCGCGTGCTGCTGCATGACCGGCGCAACACCGGCGCGTCCGACATCCGCATCGCCGGCGATGTGCCCGAGGAAATCCTCTGGTCGGATGATCTCGCTTCGTTGCTCGATCACGTTGGTGCGTCGCCGGCATTCGTCGGCGGTTCGTCGGCCGGCGCCCGCCTCGCGATCCGCACCGCGCTGCGCCATCCCGACAAGGTGCGCGCGCTGCTGCTGATGCGCGTCACCGGCGGCGCCTTCGCGGCCGGGCGGTTGCCGGACATGTATTATGGCCAGTTCATCGCCGCCGCCGAACAGGGCGGCATGGAGGCGGTGTGCGCGACCGAACAATATCAGGAGCGCATCGCCGCCAACCCCGAAAACCGCGCGCGACTGATGGCGATGCACCCGGCGGACTACATCGCGGTGATGCGCAACTGGCAGCGCCAGTTCGAAAACGGCGCCGATCAGGAAGTGATGGGCGTGACCCCCGAACAGCTCGCCGCGATTGCCGTTCCCACCTTGATCATTCCAGGAAACGACCGCACCCACAACACCGACAGCGGCCTGGCCGCGCACCGCATGATCAAGGGCAGCCAGCTTCACCGCCTGCCGCTGGAATTCCAGGATGTGCCGCTGGTGGAATATATCGACTGGGCGCCGCAGGAGCCCGAGATCGCGCGCGTGATGACGGACTTCATGCGCGCCCATCCGTAGCACGCCCTGGCCGCCACCGCCCCAGCAATATCGCGTTGCTGACCACGCTGACCGACGACATCGCCATCGCCGCCCCCGCCAGCGTCGGGCTGAGCCAGCCCATGGCGGCGAGCGGAATGCCGATGACGTTGTAGACAAAAGCCCATGCCAGGCCTTGACGAATCTTGGACTGGGTGCGCGCGGCGATATCCAGCGCATCGGCCACCAACGCCGGATCGCCACGCATCAGCGTGATCGCCGCCGCATCGATCGCGACATCGGTGCCGGTGGCCATCGCCATGCCCAGATCAGCGACGGCGAGGGCAGGGGCGTCGTTGATGCCATCACCGATCATCGCGACCGGAGCGATGGCATGCAGCCCGGCCACGCGCTCCGCCTTCTGGTCCGGCGCAACCCCGCCGACCGCCTCATCGAGCCCGAGCTGGCTGGCGATGTGGGCAACCGCCGCGGGGTGGTCGCCTGACAGCATGATCGTGCGCAGCCCCCGCGCACGCAGCCGCGCGATCGCATCAGATGCTGTCGGCTTCAGCATGTCCGCGAAGGCAAGCAGTCCGAGCAGCCGTGGCGCGGGGGCGGCTTCGGCGAGGTAGGAAATCGACGCGCCCTGTCCGGCCAGCCGCTCGGCCGCGTCGTCCAGCACGCCAATGTCGATGCCCGATGCCGCCATCAACCGCGCATTGCCCAACAGCAGCGTCCGGCCGTCGGTCACGCCGCGCACACCCTGGCCCGGAATCGCGGTGATGTCGCCCGCAGGCTCGGCGCGGGCCAGCGCGAGCACCGCGAGCGCGAGCGGATGTTCGCTGCCCGCCTGCAAGCCCGCCGCGAGACGCAGCAGAGTGTTCTTGTCGCCATCAAGAGAAATCGCATCCGCCAGCGTCGGCCGCCCGATCGTCAATGTGCCGGTCTTGTCGAACACCACCTGGCGGATGCGCCCGGCCATCTCCAGCGCGGCCGGATCACGGATCAATATTCCCGCACGCGCGGCAGCCCCGGTCCCGGCCATGATCGCCGCCGGCGTGGCCAGCCCGAGCGCGCACGGACACGCGATCACCAGCACAGACACCGCCGCAAGAATCGAAAACCCGACGGGCGCACCAAGAAGAATCCAAACCAGAACGGTCAGCGCCGCGACCCCCACGATCACCGGAACAAACACCGCCGCCACCCGGTCCACCAGAAGCTGGATCGCCGGCTTCGCCGCCTGCGACGCCTCCACCAGGCGCACCATGCGCGCCAGCGTCGTCTCCGCCCCCACCTTGGTGGCCCGCGCCACCAGCCGCGACGGCCCACACAGCGCGCCCGCCGAGAGCGTGTCGCCGGGAGATTTCTCCACCGGCAGGCTCTCCCCCGTGAGGTGCGATTCGTCCACCGCCCCGCTCCCCTCGATGAGCACGCCATCGGCGGCGATGCGCCCGCCCGGCAGGATCACCAACAGATCGCCCACGCGAAGTTCGTCGATCTTGACATCGATTTCCGCGCCATCACGCCGCACCAGCGCGGTCGCCGGACGCAACGCGATCAACCCCCGAATGGCCGACGCGGTTTGCGAACGTGCGCGTGATTCCAGCGCCCTGCCCAGCAGCACAAGTGCCACGATCGTCGCCGCGCTCTCGAAATACATATCCGGCATGGCCATCTGCCCCGCGGGCCACAGCAGCGACCAGAATACGGCAAGGCCGGGCAACGGCCAGACCAGCGCCGGCGCGAGCAGATTCCAGCACGACAGCCCGAACGCCGCGGTGGTGCCCAGCGCCACCAGCACATCCATGTTCGCCGCCCCCGCGCGCAATGTGCGCCAGGCGCCGACATAAAACACAGATCCAGGCACGATCTGCACAAACCCGGCGAGCAGCAATGCCACCAGCGGCGGCAGCATGACGTGCACACCAAACGGCGCCAGCGCCATCGGCGCGTCAAGGATCAGCGCCGCCGGAGCCGCCAGCCAAACCGGCCGCCACGACACCAGCTTCGCCGCCTCGTCGCGCGCCGCCAGATGCCCGTCGAAACCCACCTTCTGCAGTGCCGCGACCAGCGCCGGCACGGCAAGGTCCGGCCCCGACACCACCGCCCGCTCGGTGGCCAGATTGACCGACGCGCTCGCTACGCCAGGCACCGAACACAGCGCCTTCTCGGCACGGCTGACGCACGAGGCGCAGCTCATCCCCTCGATCGCGATCACCATCGACCCGCCGTCCGCCATCATCCACCTCCACGCGCAAAGTCCCGCCGCGTCTGAACGACACTAGGCGAATTCAACGCGCATCCGCAGGTTTATGTAAGCCGATGGCCGCGCCCGGGCCGGGCGTCAGGCGGGCGGTTGGGTTGCGCCCGCCGCATA
>DAHWBL010000372.1 GCA_027323595.1 Acetobacteraceae bacterium
GGCAGGGTGCAATCGAACCCGGCCTTCGCGCCGACCCGCGCGCCGGCGAGCGAGGGGTCGAGCGGAACGGCGCGAAAGCCGCTGGCGGCGACGAAGTCCCGGTCCGCCTGAAAGCGGGTGGCGAGCGCCCAGTCCATCGCCTCGTCGGAAAAAACGTCGATGTCATCATCAACGACGAACACGTGCTTGACATCGCCGATGGAGCAGAACACGGCGGCGATGGCGTTGCGCACCTCGCCCGGATAGCGCTGGCGCAGGCTGACCCGCACGTTGTACATCCCGCCCGAGGATGCGGTGGCGCACACCGCCACCGGTTCGCGCACGGCCAGGCGCAGAACGTCCCAGATGGCGGCTTCGGTTTTCGCGGCACCCAGATGCGCGGTGTCGGTCACGCCGATGCGGCCGCCGCCGATCGTCACGGTCTGGAACAGTGCGTCGGCGCGGCGGGTAATGGCGGTGAGGTGGAACACCGGGTTGCGTTTCACCGCGCCGTAATATCCGAGAAATTCTCCGTATGGGCCTTCGGATTCCGCCAGCCCGTTGAGATCGAGATACCCCTCCAGCACCATTTCCGCGTCCGCCGGCACCAGCAGGTCCTGGGTGACGCAGCGCACCACCGGCACCGGCGCGCCACGCACCGCGCCGATCACCGCGAGCTCATCCATCGGCAAGGTGACCGCGACCGCGGCGATGAAATCCGCCGGATGGCTGCCGACGGTGAAGGCCACCGGCAGAATGTTTCGATCAGCGATCGAGGCCTGATAGATCGCGCGCAGATCCGATGGCGCATTGAGATCGACGCCCGCGGTGCGCGCGCCGCGCAGCATCAGCCGACGGCAGCCGATATTGGTGAGGCCGGTGCGTGCATCACGGGCGAAATCGATGCTGGCGGAGATGTAAGGCGCGCCGTCGAAGCCATGTTGCAGATGCACCGGCAGGGTGGTGAGGTCGGCGGCGTCGCCGGTCTGCACGATCTGCTGCACCGGTGCCTGGTGGCGGGCGATCTCGACCGGCGCGTGCGGGGCGGCGAGGCGCGCGCGCAGCAGGGCGGGGAAGTCGCGGACGGGCACGTCGAGGGCGGCGGCAAGGCGTGAGCGCGCGCCCATCACGTTGCCGACCAGCTCGCCATGTTCAGGGCCGACGTCGCGAAACCAGACCGCCTTGTCGTTGCCGTCGAGCATGGCGGCGACATCACCCAGCGCGATGGGCGCGGCGTGGATCAGGCATTCGCCTTGCTGCACCAGGCGTTCGACGAGGCGGCGAAGCCGGAACTTTTCGGTGTCGACCTGCGTCATGTCGTGCGCGTTGCTGTCGGGCATCGCCCCCTCCCCTGCCGCGGCACCGCTGTCGGGTGCTTGCGCGGGCAGGCTCGCACGCCGTCGCCGCGCGCTCAAGAGATGGTTGAGATAGGTCAATGATCGGGCGGCAGCGGCGGCGCAGGTTCATGGCCATGACCAATGCCGATCTCATCGCCCGCTATGATGGCCGGGTGCCACGCTATACCTCCTATCCCACCGCGCCGCATTTCAGCGAGGCGGTGAGCGGCGCGACCTATTTGCGCTGGCTTGGCGAATTATCGCCGGCAACGCCGTTGTCGCTGTATCTGCATGTGCCTTTCTGCGAGCGGCTGTGCCTGTATTGCGGCTGCACCACCTCGGTGGTGCGGCTGGAGGCGCCGCGGCGGGCCTATGCGGAGCTGCTGAAATCCGAATTGCGCATGGTCGCCGCGGCGCTGGGGCATCGTGCCCGCGTCACCCAAATCCATTGGGGCGGCGGCACGCCCACGTCGCTGCCGGTGGACAGCCTGATGCAGATCATGGCGCTGATCCGCGACTTGTTCACCGTGCCCGACGACGCCGAGGTCGCGATCGAGATCGATCCGACCGCGCTGGCCACGCAGCAGCTCGTGGCGCTTGGCGAGATCGGGCTCAACCGTGCCAGCATCGGGGTGCAGGATTTCGATCCCGCCGTGCAGCGGGCGATCGGGCGGGTGCAGCCGTTCGATATCACGCAGGCCTGCGCGCTGGCGTTGCGCGAGATCGACGTGCCTTCGCTCAATCTTGATCTGATCTACGGATTGCCGCGCCAGACGATCGACGGCGTCATCCGCACCGCGCGCCAGGCGCTCGAATTGGGGGCGGACCGCATCGCGGTGTTCGGCTATGCGCATGTGCCATGGATGAAGCGGCATCAGCGGCTGATCAACGAGGCCGATCTGCCGGATGCGAACGCGCGATTCGCGCAGCGCGCGGCGATCGCGAAGGTGCTGGAGAGCGAAGGGAATTATCTGCCGGTGGGGCTTGATCATTACGCGCGGCCCGATGATTCGCTCGCGCGCGCGATGACCTCCGGGCAATTGCATCGTGGCTTTCAGGGCTACACCACCGACGCCGCGCCGGCGCTGATCGGCATCGGCGCCAGTTCGATCGGCTGTCTGCCGCAGGGCTACGCGCAGAACGCGCCGACCGCCGTGGCCTATGCGGCGGCGATCGAGGCGGGGCGGCCGGCGATCGTGCGCGGCATCGAACTCAGCGCCGAGGATCGGCTGCGCGCCGAGGTGATCGAGCGCATCATGTGCGATCTGCACGCCGATCTGGGTGCGGTCGCGGCCGCGCATGGTGCCGACCCCGCGCCACTGCTGGCCGCCGCCAACGGCCTCAAGCGGTTCGAGAACGACGCGCTGGTGCAGTTCGATGGCACGCGCATCGATGTCACCGAGGCGGGGCGGCCGTTCGTGCGCAATGTCGCGGCGTTGTTCGATGCGTATCTGGCGCCAGCCGAGGCCGGCCCGCGCCATGCCGGCGCGATTTGATGGCTGCTTGATGTGCGCCGATTTGTTCTGACATTTCATGCGCTGTCTTGATGAAGATCGGGCCCGATGAAGATCGGGGCGATATCGCGATGCGCATCGCGCGGCGGCAGGCACCTGCTTGAGGAAAATGCATCATGGTGATCGACGGTCTGGTGAATTTCGACGCGCTGGCGGCAACGCCGGCGCACGTTCGGCCATTTCCACATCTGCTTGCCACCGGGCTGCTGTCGCGCGCGGCGGTGCAGCATCTGAACCAGCAATTTCCGGATTTGCCGGTGTCGGGCCTTTTGCCGGCGAATATTTTGAAGCTGTCGCCGGCGCTGTCGCAGCTTGCCGACGAACTGCGTGGTCCGCGCATGGCCGAGATTCTGGCGGAGAAGTTCGATATCGAGCTGACCGGACTGCCCACCATGCTGACGGTTCGATCGCAGGCGGCGGCGCGTGATGGGCGCATTCATACCGATAGCGAAAGCAAGATCGTGACGTTGCTGCTCTATCTCAATGAGGAATGGACCGAGCCGGGCGGGCGGCTGCGGCTGCTCAATTCAGGGACCGATGTGGAGGATTATTTCGCCGAGGTGGTGCCCCAGGCCGGCACGCTGGTGGCGTTTCGCCGCACCGACAATTCGTGGCATGGGCACCATCCTTTTGTCGGGCAGCGGCGCTATCTGATGGTGAACTGGATGCGCGATGGCGGGGTGGCGCGTTTCGAGCAGACCCGGCATAAGGTCGCCGCGGTGCTGAAGGGGGTGTTTTCATGACCATCGCCCCGCCGGACGCGATCATGGCGAGCATCGAGCGAGCCTTTGCTGCGCCGCCACGGCTGGACCCTTACCCGCACTGGCTGCTCGACGAGGTGCTTCCCGAGGGCATGGCCGCGCGTCTGGCCGGCATGCACCCGCCGGGAGAGGCGATCGGCGATGGTGG
>DAHWBL010000373.1 GCA_027323595.1 Acetobacteraceae bacterium
CATCGTGCTCAGCAAGACCGACCTGATCGACCCCGCTGCCCTGATCGAGCGCATCGCATCCATCAATCCCGGCGCCGAACTGATCGCCGCGGTGCGCGGTGACGTTCCTGCCTCGAAATTATTGAATCTCGGCCTGTTTGCCCCGGAAGGCAAAATCCCCGACGTCGCCGCCTGGCTGCACGCCGAAGCCTACGAGCCCCCGCACACCCACCACGATCATCATCACGATCACCACGACCACGATCACGATCACGATCACGATCACGGGGCACTCGACCGCAACCGCCATGACGACAAGATCCACGCCTTCAGCCTCAGCTTCGAGGCGCCCCTGCATTGGGACGGCGTCGGCCGCTTCCTTGAGATCCTGATCGCGACCCACGGAGAAAGCCTGTTGCGGGTCAAGGGAATTCTGGATCTCGAAGGTCTGGAAAAGCCGGTCGCGATCCACGGCGTGCGCACCCTGTTCCACTCCCCCGAGGTGCTGCCCGGCTGGCCGGAAGGCAGCCCACACACCTCGCGCCTGGTGTTCATCGTGCGCGATGACATCGACCGCGCCATGGTCGCCGAAGGCATCGCAAGCTTCGAGGACGCAGCGCGGCGCGATGTGAAGCTCAACATCGCCTGACATGACATTGATCTATCTGGTCGCGGGCGAAGCCAGCGGCGACGCGCTCGCCGCCCGCCTCGTCGCCGCACTGCGCGCCCGCCGCCCTGATCTCACCTTCGCCGGCGTCGGCGGACGGCTGCTGGCCGAACAGGGCGTGACCAGCCTTTTTCCCATGCAGGAACTGGCACTTTTCGGTCTGCTCGAAGTCCTGCCGAAGATGCGCCTGCTCGCCCGCCGCCTCGCCGAGACCAAGGCGGACATCCTCGCGCGCCAACCCGCCATCGTCGTCACCATCGACAGCCCCGGCTTCACCTTGCGGCTGCTGCGCAAGCTCGCCGGCGGCCCGATCCCGGCGATCCATTACGTCGCCCCGCAGGTCTGGGCGTGGCGCGAGGGCCGCGTGCGCTCCTATCACGGTCTGTGGCGCGAGCTGTTGTGCCTGCTGCCCTTCGAGCCCGCCTTCTTCGCCCGCCACGGCCTGGCCGCGCGCTTCGTCGGCCACCCGGTGCTCGAATCCGGCGCTGATCGCGGCGACGGCGCCAGGGCGCGCGCGCGCCACAACATCGCCGCGGACGCGCCGGTCCTGCTGCTGCTGCCCGGCAGCCGGCTCAGCGAGGTCCGCCGTCTCGCACCGCGCTTCGAGATCGCCGCGAGGCTGCTGCGGCAACGCCATCCGAACCTGGTCTGCCTGCTCATCGCAGCCCCTGCCATCAGCGCGCAGGTGCGCCGCTTCGTCGCCGGCTGGCAGACCGCCCCGATCGTCATCGATGACGACGCCGGCAAGCACGATGCCTTCGCCGCCGCCACCGCCGCACTCAGCAAATCCGGCACCTCCAATCTCGAACTGGCGCTGGCCGGCGTGCCGATGGTGGTGGTCTACCGCGTCAACCCGATCAGTGCCGCGATCGCGCGCCGCCTCATCACCATCAAATTCGCCTCGCTGGTGAACCTGCTGTCGGGCCGCGAGCTGGTGCCTGAATTATTGCAGGAAAACGCCACCGCGCAGAATTTCGCCGCCGCCCTCGCGCCGCTGCTCGAAGCCGGCGCGCCCGCCGACGCCCAGCGCGCGGGCTTCGCGGCCCTGCGCGCATCCCTCACCCCGCCGGAGGGCACGCCCTCGCAGGCGGCGGCGGCGGCCGTGCTCGCCCAGCTAGAGCAACATCGCGCAGACCGGAATCGGTCTGGGCGATAAAGTTGCTCGCGCATCATATGGCTGGAGCGGTTTCACAGCGTCGATGCCGATGACGGTCAGGGTGAAACCGCTCTAAGCTGATCATATCCTCGGCGCCGCCGACACCCAGGCCGGCGGCGGACGCCAGCGCAACAGATGCGCCTCCAATTTATCGAAGCCCGCGCCAAGCAACATCGTGATCGCCATCATGATCATGATCATCGCCATCGCGCCGGCGGTGTTGTACGAGGTCGCATACAGGTTGAGCCGATAGCCAAGGCCGTGCGAGGAAACCATGAACTCGCCAAGGATCACGCCAACCAGCGCGAACGGCAGGCTCATCTTCAACCCGGTCAAAATCCAGCTCGCAGCACCAGGCAGCATCACCTTGGCGAAAATCTGCCACCCGCTCGCCCCCTGCACCCGCGCGACATCGCACAGCCCGCGCTCCACCGCGCGCACGCCCGACAGGCTGTTGAAGAAGGTGATGAAAAAAACCAGTGTCGCGGCCAGGAAAATCTTCGACGCCATGTCGATGCCCAGCCACACGATGAGCATCGGCGCGAGCGCCACCCGCGGCACCGCGTTCAACGCCACCAGAAACGGATCAAGCAGCCGCGCGACAAAGGCAAAACGCCCGAGCGCCACCCCCAGCACAACCCCGCCGGCCGCACCAACCCCGTAGCCCAGCAGCATCTCAACCCCGGTCACCCGCAGATCGTCATAGAATTGCGCGGAGGCGATCTCGTGGCCGAGTGCCGCGGCGATGTCGCTCGGCCGGCTGACATAGAACGGATCGATCCAGCGCCCCGCGGCGATCTGCCAGACACCGAAAAACCCTGCCGCCAGCAGCAACTGTGCCGCGCGCACCACCCGCGGGTCCTGCCAGTCGAACCGCCTCATACCGTCACCTCGCGCGCCAGATCGCGCCAGATGCCGTCATGCAGCCGGCGAAATTCCGCATCGTCATGGATGAAGAACACATCGCGCGGCCGGCCGATCGCCACCGCCTCGTCGCGCAGAATCCGCCCCGGCCGCGCGCTCATCAGCAGCACCCGATCGGCCAGCGCGATCGCCTCCACCAGATCATGGGTGACAAACAGCACCGTCGGGCGCGTCTGCTGCCAGATGCGCAGCAGCAGCGCCTGCAACCCAAGGCGCGTCTGCGCATCCAGCGGCCCGAACGGCTCATCCATCAGGATCACCTCGGGCTCATAGATCAGCGTGCGCACGATGTTGCCGCGCTGGCGCATCCCGCCCGACAATTCATGCGGATAGGCATCGGCGAACCCGTCCAGCCCAACCCGCGCCAGCCACTCCTGCGCCCGCGCCGCGCGCTCCGCCCGCCCCACCCCGGCCAGTTCCAGCGGCAGCGCCACATTGTCGCGCAGCGTGCGCCACGGAAACAGATTATCCTGCTGCGTGACATAGCCGATCCGCCGGTCCAACCCCGCGATCGGCCGCCCATCGGCCAGAACCTGCCCGCCGCTCGGCGCCGCGAGCCCGGCGAGCAGATTGAGCAGGGTGGATTTGCCGCAGCCGCTCGGACCCACGATGGTCACGAACTCGCCAGGCGAAATCGTCAAACTCACCGGATCGAGCGCCGCCACCACGCCATTGCGGCCGACGAAATTCTTGGCCACGCCATCGATGCGAAGCAGCAACGTCAGTGCCCGAGATAGGCGTTGGTGGCCACCTCGTCCCAGCGCGGCGCGCTCCCGATCGCCCCGGTCCTGATCAGGAACCCCGCCGCGCGATCCACCTCCGCCTCGGTGATCTGCCCGCCTTCCTTGAACGCCGGCACCATGCGCGCGACGATGCGCACCAGCAGATCATCGGGCGTGCCGGAGAAACGATTGCGCAATTCAGGCAATTGATCTTCCGGCGCGGTCGCATGGATCCAATGGATCGCCACCGCCAGCGCACGCGCCACCCCGCGCACCGTCTCTGGGTGGGCCGCGGCATAGTCGGGGCGCACATACAGCAGCTCCCACAGCATGTCGTCAAAGGCCGGGTCCGCGCCACCGGTGTTGTCGCTCAGCGCGACACCCTTGCCGTGATAGACAGGAAACTCCGGCACCGGGCTCGCGCCGCACGCCACATCCACCCGCCCGTTCTCCACCGCCGGCACCAATGACGACGGCCCGCCGATGCCAACCACCCGCACCTCGCGCTGCGGCTCAAAACCTGCGCGGCGCACGTAATACTCGGCCAGCAGATAGGTCGCAGCCCCGGGGCGCGTGCCGGCCATCGTCATCCCCTTCAACAATGGCAGCTTCTGCTCCAGCGTCATCGCCGGGCTGATCCCCGCGCGCGCCGCCGAGCCCGCGTTGATCACGCAATCGAGCGTCATCCGGTTCAGCAGATTCATCGCCGCCAGCAGCTTCTTGCCCTGCGCATAGGCGCTGAACAGACGGTTGGGGGTGGAGACGGTGAAATCAACGCTGCCCGAAATCAGCGCATCCACGTCCGGGCCATCGCCGTTGGTGACGATGATCTCGACGTCATAGCCCTGCTCCGCGAAAAATCCCTGATCCTTCGCCACCATCAGCGGATAGACGCTCAGCGCCGGCACCGGAACCGTCACCCGCAGCTTCGCGGGCTCCGCTGCGTTCGCACCGGCCGCCATCGCACCGGCGACCATGCCAAGCAGCAGCAGCCCCCGCGCCTGTCCCACCCATCCCGCCATCATCGCCCCCGCTTCACAACCACGCGAACGATGACGACAACACCGCGGACAGGCAAGTACGGCCCGCCTTCTCATTCCCCGCCTTCTCATTCAAGGCGAAACCTCGTATCACCTTCGCAACACACGGCAGGACCAACGTCCTGGGGCCTGGTCTGCCCCGCATACAGCCGCCACCCGCATCAGCCGAAGCACGGGCCACGCGCGCTGAGAAGGAGTTGCGGTCCTGGACCACGCCCCCGCCGACGCCGCGCGCCGCGCGACGCACCGTCTGCCATACCCCGAGCTGGTCAATCGCCGCCGTCTGGTGCCGCGCTACGCCGCCACCGTCGCGCTGTATCACGCGGTCGCGCTGCTGGCCGTGCTGCCGTGGCTGTTCAGTTGGACCGGCGTGGTGCTCGCCATCCTCGGCCTCTACGTCTTTGGCAGCCTGGGCATCAATCTTTACTACCACCGCCTGCTCACCCACCGCGGCCTCACCACGCCGCGCTGGGTGGAGAAGCTTCTCGCCATCCTCGCGGTCAGTTGCGTGCAGGACACCCCGGCGCGCTGGGTGGCGGTGCATCGCCGCCACCACGAATTCTCCGACCGCCAGCCCGATCCGCACAGCCCGCTGGTGAATTTCCTGTGGGGCCATGTCGGCTGGATGCTGGTGGAAAACGGCGATCTCGCGCGGTTTCAAATCTATGAGCGCTACGCAAAGGACATCCTGCGCGACCCGTTCCAGAAATGGCTCGAACGCAACTATGGCTGGATCGTTCTGGGCCAATGGCTCGCCTATCTTGGCGCCGGCGTCGCCATCGCGCTCATCGCCGGCCACCCCATCTCCGGCGCGCTGCAATTGGGCGCCAGCCTGCTGGTCTGGGGCGTGTTCGTGCGCACCGTGCTGGTCTGGCACATCACCTGGTCGGTGAATTCGCTGTCCCACCTGTTCGGCTATCGCACCTTTGAGACCGGCGAGGACAGCCGCAACAACATCCTCGTCGCCCTGATCTCCAACGGCGAAGGCTGGCACAACAACCACCACGCGGACCCCAGATCCGCCCGCCATGGCCATCGGTGGTGGGAACTGGACGTGGTCTATCTGACCATCGCGGCAATGGAATTTTTGGGACTGGCGCACAACGTGGTCAGACCCAGGGTCGCAAAGTAGGGGGGTCGCAAAATAAAGGCGGCGCCCCGAAGAGCGCCGCCCTGATCAACGCATGTTGTCGTTCAAACGCCGGCGGCGGCGGCAACCTCCGCCGCGAAATCCCCGGCTTCCTTCTCGATGCCCTCGCCGAGATGAAAGCGCGCGAACCCGGCCAGCGTGGCGCCGGCCTTCTTCACCACCGCGCGCACCCGGCTCTCGCCGTCATGCACCCAGACCTGCTCCAGCAGCACCACTTCCTCATAATATTTGCGGATGCGTCCCTCGACCATCTTCTCGATGATGGCTTCGGGCTTTCCAGACGCACGCGCCTGCTCGCTCAGCACCGCGCGCTCACGCTCGAGCGCCGCGGGGTCCACCGCATCGACATCCAGCGCATCCGGCCGTGCCGCGGCCACATGCATGCCGATCTGCCGCCCCAGCGCCTCAAGCGCGGCGATCTCGCCAGGTGCCTCGATGGCAACCAGCACGCCGATCTTGCCCAGGCCCGGCCGCACCGCGGAATGCACATAGGTCGCCACCGCGCCCTCGCTCACCCGCAGCACCCGCGCGCGGCGGATCGTCATGTTCTCGCCGATCGTCGCGATCAGGTGAGTCAGCTCCTCGGCCACGCTGCGCCCCGCGCCCGGATAGGAAGCCGCCTTCAGCGCCTCCACATCCTCGCCAACATCGAGCGCGAGCCTCGCGACAGTCGCGACGAACCCCTGGAACTGCTCGTTGCGGCCAACGAAATCGGTCTCGGCATTCACCTCGACCATCGCCGCGCACAACGGCGCGGACGCCACGCCGACCAGCCCCTCGGCCGCCACCCGGCCGGACTTCTTCGCCGCCGCCGACAGGCCCTTCTTGCGCAGCCAGTCGACCGCCTCATCCAGCACGCCACCGGTCTCGGTCAGCGCGCGCTTGCAATCCATCATCCCCGCGCCAGTCGCCTCGCGCAGTTGCTTCACCAATGCAGCGGTGATCTCTGCCATGATCCTGCTCCGAATGTCGTCAGTGGGTCGCGTCAGCCGCCGCCGGCGCGAGCTCGGGGGCAACTTCCTCCCGCGCGCCGATATCAACGCCCGACGACGCCATCTCCGCGCTGATGCCGTCCAGCACCGCCCCGGCAACCAGGTCGCAATACATCGTGATCGCGCGCAGCGCGTCATCATTGCCCGGAATCGGATAGGTCACGCCGGTCGGATCGGAATTGCTGTCGAGCACGGCAACCACCGGAATGCCGAGCTTGTTGGCTTCCTCGACCGCCAGCTTTTCCTTGTTGGTGTCGATGATGAACAGAATGTCCGGCAGCCCGCCCATCTCCTTGATGCCACCCAGCGCGCGCTCCAGCTTCTCGCGGTCGCGGGTGATGTCCAGCACCTCTTTCTTGGTCAGGCCCTGGGTGTCGCCGGCCAGCATGTCGTCGATCTGGCGCAGCCGCTTGATGCTGCCGGTGATGGTCTTCCAGTTGGTCAGCATGCCGCCGAGCCAACGATGATTGACGTAATACTGCCCGCAGCGCCGCGCCGATTCCGCAACACTTTCCGCCGCCGCGCGCTTGGTGCCAACGAACAGCACCCGCCCGCCGGCCGCCGTCACATCACGCACCGCCTTCAGCGCGCGATCCAGCATCGGCACCGTCTGCTGCAGATCGATGATGTGAACCTGATTGCGCACGCCAAACAGGAACGGCGCCATGCGCGGGTTCCAACGACGTGTGTGATGGCCAAAATGAACCCCAGCCTCGAGAAGCTGGCGCAACGTGAACTCCGGCATCGCCATGAGCGTACCCTTTCCTAAAGCCCGGTTGATCCTCCGCGGGGAAAGCCTCTCGGCACCGGACCCGGCCGCCTTTCGGACAAACCAGGAAAGCACCCCGCGTGTGAATTACCCGCAAAACAGCTTGCGGGCCGGCGGGGTATGGCGGCTTGCGGCTGAAAAAGCAAGCCGCAGGGCTCTGCCCTGCACCCGCTGGGGCCGGCAGGCCCCAGACCCGCCCGAATTTTTTCGCTGCACGGCGACTTCCCGTAGGGCGGGTGCAACCCGCCGATCCAGGCGTCCCAACCACTTACGATATCGGCTTCGAGGCAAGCGTTTCTTCGATCGGAGGTCGAGGATGTAACGCCAGATGCTCAACCACGCACTGAACCGCCCCGGGTTTACCGGAGACTCCCACTCCCAAAGAGGATGGAGGCATGACGAGCCAGACGACGAACAAATTTTCTCCCACGGTCCGCGAACACGCGGTTCGTGGCACGGACCGGGAACACGGCGACATCATCCGGGCAGTTGGCGAGGGCCGCAATTGGCGGGAAGCGGACGTTCCGCTTGGCACAGAATTCAGGGGTGATGGCCCCCGCGCCGCCAAGGCTTCAGGAATACGCCAAATACCGCCATTTCCTCTGATTTTGGCAATTTTTTAAATCCAAAAAAGCCGCTAAATGGCATGTTTTGCCGCTTTACAGGCTCCATTTTCCGCCACATTCTTTTCGTTAACGCAGAGGAGAC
>DAHWBL010000374.1 GCA_027323595.1 Acetobacteraceae bacterium
CGCGCCGTGCCGGGCGCATCGAAAAGCCGGCCGAGACCAGCGACATGGTGCCGGCCAGCAGCGGCAGCGCCAGCAGTGCCTGAAAATGCAGCCGGTGGCGGATCGCCGAGAAGCCCGAGCGTTCCAGCAGGGCGATGAAACCGGGCAGCGCCCAGACCGACAGGGTGTCCGGCGAGGCGAAGCTCTCCTGCACGCGGTCGACGGTGAGGTCGGTGGCCAGCGCGATCCGGGTCGGCGGTTCGGGCAGATGGTCGGGGCGGATCACCCGCGCGTCATCGAGGAGCCACTGCCCGCGCGCGAGCGTGGCGTGGCTCGCCTCGATGCGCACCTGCAGCCGGTCGTGCCCGTCGAGGCGAAAGATGCTGACCGGCCCGGTGCTGAGCTGTTTGTCCTCCAGCCGCACGCTGAGCGCATGCAGGATCGCCACCCCCTGCGGGTCGAGCCCGTGGTCGGACTGGCGCAGCCAGAGTTGGCCGCCGGCGAGCGCGAGCGGGCCGCCGCCGGTGCGCAGATAGATGTTGTCCAGCGCCTCGGCGCGCGCCAGCATGACCGAGGCGAGCGGGCTGCCCACGGCGGTTGCGAGCACGCCCAGCAGCACCGAGGCGGCGACCGGGGCGGTGAGGAACTGCCAGGCCGACACCCCCGCGGCGCGCGCGACGATCAGCTCCGAGGAGCGGGTCAGCCGCCAGAAGGCGATGATGCCGCCGAGCAGCACCGCGAACGGCAGGATCTCGATGCCGATCCAGGGCAGGCGCAGGGCGGCGATGGTGCTGACGATGCCGAAGCTGGCATCCGGCTTGGTGGCCGAGCGGCGCAGCAGTTCGAGGAAATCGAACAGCGCGACCAGCCCGGTCAGCGCCGCCAGCATGGCGCCCACCGACAGCGCGAAGCCGCGCACGATGTAGATCGACAAGGTGGTGGCCATGCCCATGCGGCGGTCAGCCGGCGGCCAGCGCGCGGGCCGGCGCGCGCGCCGGGGCGAACAGCAGCCAGGCCGAGACCAGCCCGGGCAGGATGGCATGCGCCCAGATCAGCGGCACCAGCGCGCTGTCGCGGGCGGCGAGATTGTTCATCCCCAGCCCCAGCGCGAGCAGCCCCACCACCGTCATGATCGCCCCGATCGGCCGCCAGATGCCGCCATGGCGGCGAAACCCGCCCAGCAGCACCGACACCAGCGCGACCAGCGTGTAGCTCAAGCCGGTGAGCGGGGCGGCCATGCGCCGGTGCGCCTCGGCGATCAGCTTGGGCCAGTCGCGTTCCATCGCCTGGCCGTTTTGAGGGTTCAGCAGTTCGGTGATCGACATCTCGGTGGAGTCGCGGAAGCGCTGGTCGTCGGCCTTGTTGTCCTGGTCGAGATCGATGGTGTTCTCGGCGAAGGTCAGCACGTTGAGCCGCCCGGTGGTGCGGTCCAGCTCCTCGCGCGAGCCGTTTTCCAGCAGCACCCGCGGCGCGCCCTGGGTGGGCAGCAGCCGGCCGCTCTGGGCGAGGATGGTGGCGTGCGCGTTGGGCTGGCGCGCGTCATCGACCAGGATGCCGCGCAGCGTGCCGTCGGGGTCGCGGGTGCGCACATAGACGGTGAGATTGTCCGAGACCTGGGTGAACACGCCCTCCTGCAACAGGAAGGCGGCGATGCGGTTGCGGATCTCGAACTGGTATTCGCGAAAGCGCGCGTAGCTGATCGGCACCAGCCACACATTGAGCCCGTAGCACACCACCACGACCATCGTCGCCAGACCGAGCGCGGGCCGCGCGAGGGCGAAGTCCGACAGGCCGGCGCCGCGCATCACCGTCAGCTCGCGGTCGCCGGCGAGGCGCTGATAGACGAACTGCACCACCACGAAGATGGTGATCGGCAGGATGGTGGCGACGAAGCTCGGCACCAGCAGCCCGGTGAGCGAGAGGAACACCCGCAGGCTGAGGCCGCGATTGACCACCAGCTCGACGAAGCGCAGCGACTGGGTGAGCCAGATCAGTGCCACCAGCCCGCCGGTGACCGACACCAGCGCCACCAGCAACTGGCGGAACACGTAGCGGTCGATCTGGGTGGCGAGCTGCGGGCGGCGCATGGCGCGATATTAGATCGGTTCGTCGGCGGCGGGAAACGCGGAGCCGGCGGGTGCGGGCTCGGCCGCGTCCGGGCGCGGCGCGGCGGCGCGGGCGAGGCGGTCGTTGATCGCCAGGCCGAGCCCATGCGTGGGCACCGCCATCACCGCGATCCGACCCACGCCCACCGCGGCGTCATCGAGCCGGCGCAGCCCCTCGAACAGGCGGGCGGCGGCCTCGTTGGTGTCGCCGGCGGCGCTGAGCTGGAAGGTGATCGCGCCACCGGGCAGCGGCGGGCCGAAGGCGAGCAGCGCCTCGTCGGGGGCCACCTCGGTCGCGTGCAGCCGCAGCCGGGCGCGCGGGGCGTAATGCGAGGCGAGCTGGCCGGGCGCGCGCGGCGCGGCGGCGGCCTTTCCCGGGGGGTCGTCCGGCCGGTCGAGATGGCCGAGCAGGGCGGCCAGCGTCTCCGCCGGCACGCCGCCGGGGCGCAGCAGCACGGCGCGGTCACCGGTGAGATCGAGGATGGTGGATTCGACGCCGACCACGCAGGCGCCGGAATCGATCACCGCGTCGATCCGCCCGTC
>DAHWBL010000410.1 GCA_027323595.1 Acetobacteraceae bacterium
CTGGAGCTGGCGCTGTTCGCGGCCCTTCGCCCCTGGCGGAGCGACGCCATCGCCGACGAGCCGGCCGCCGCCTTCGCCGCCCGCAGCCTCGCCCACCGCGCCCGCCGCATGAAGCGCGCCGGCACCGACCTGTCCGCGCTCGACGACGCCGCGCTGCATGATCTGCGCAAGATGGGCAAAAAGCTGCGCTACACCGCCGAGGCGTTTCGCCCCTGCCTGCCCGGCAAGGCCGGCAAGCGCTTCATGGATCGGCTCGCCGACCTGCAGGAGGAACTGGGCATCGCCAACGACGCCGCCACCGCGAGCGCGCTGATCGGCGAGCTGGGCGGCGGCCATGCCTATGCCGCCGGCGCGCTGGTGGGGCTGCTGGCCGGGGAGCGCGCCCGGCTGCGCCGCCGCATCGCGCGGGCCTGGCAGCGCTTCAGCGAGCTCGATCCGCCCTGAACCAGCGGCGCGGGAAGCCGGCGCGGCAAATCAGCTCCGGCGTTATCGAATCGTCCATCGAATTGGCATTGATGTGATACCGCATTGCACATCGCCGCGTCCCGGCCTTATCTACCGCAATGCAGCACGGCCATGTGCCGCCCCGACGCGCCACCCTCGGTGCGCCGGCCCACGAGCAAGGAACCAGATCGCATGACCGGGACCGTCACCCTCACCATCGATGGCACCAACAAATCCGCCAAGCTGCCGCTGATCCAGGGCACCATCGGCCCGGATGTCGCCGACATCCGCAAGCTCTACGCGGACCTCGATCTGTTCACCTACGATCCGGGCTATGGCGGCACCGCCGCCTGCGACAGCAAGATCACCTATATCGACGGCGACCAGGGCGTGCTGCTGCATCGCGGCTACCCGATCGAGCAGCTCGCCACCGAATCGACCTTCCTCGAGGTCGCCTATCTGCTGCTCAACGGCGAACTGCCGACCGCGGCGCAGAACGACGAATTCCATAACGGCGTGATGCGCCACACCATGCTGCATGAGCAGCTGCGCAGCTTCTACAGCGGCTTCCGCCGCGACGCCCACCCGATGGCGGTGATGTGCGGCGTGGTCGGCGCGCTGTCGGCCTTCTATCACGACAGCCTGGACATCAACGACCCCGAGCACCGGCGCATCAGCGCCTTCCGGCTGATCGCCAAGCTGCCCACCATCGCCGCCTGGGCGTTCAAATATTCGATCGGTCAGCCGTTCGTGTATCCGCGCAACGATCTCGGCTATGCCGAGAATTTCCTGCACATGATCAACGCGGTGCCGGCCGAGACCTATCATGTCAGCCCGGTGCTGGCGAAGGCGATGGACCGCATCCTGATCCTGCACGCCGACCATGAGCAGAACGCCTCCACCTCCACCGTGCGCCTCGCCGGCTCCACCGGCGCCAACCCGTTCGCCTGCATCGCCGCGGGCATCGCGAGCCTGTGGGGCCCCGCGCATGGCGGCGCCAACGAGGCGGTGCTCAAAATGCTCGGCGAGATCGGCCACGTGAAGAACATCCCTGCCTTCATCGAGAAGGTGAAGGACAAGAACAGCAACGTCCGGCTGATGGGCTTTGGCCACCGCGTCTATAAAAACTACGACCCGCGCGCCAAGATCATGGAGCAGACCTGCAAGGAAGTGCTCGGCGAGCTGGGCATCAAGGACGACCCGCTGCTCGACCTGGCGATGGAGCTGGAGCGGATCGCGCTGAGCGACGAGTATTTCATCTCCAAAAAGCTCTACCCGAACGTCGATTTCTATTCGGGCATCATCCTCAAGGCGATGGGCTTCCCCACCAGCATGTTCACCGTGCTGTTCGCGGTGGCGCGCACCGTGGGCTGGATCAGCCAGTGGAAGGAAATGATCGAGGACCCCTCCCAGCGCATCGGCCGGCCGCGTCAGATCTATACCGGCGCGGGTCTGCGCGATTACGTCCCGATCACCGCCCGCGGCTGACCGCCGCCGCGCCTTGTGCGCACCGCCTGCCATCAGGCCCGACCGAAAGGTCGGGCCTTTTTGCGTTCCGCGCCAGGGTTATACCGCACTTATCCACAGCGTGGAATTTTATCCACAAGCCGTTTCACCTGCTGAAATTACCCGCTTCGGCGAATCGTTGCCCTGGCGCATCCGTCCGATGTTCACCCGCCCGACCAGGCGAACCGGCCAAGCCTCTGATCCGGCATGGCGCGGCGCCGCCGGCATCACGCCGCATTCACGAAAGATTGATTATCCTGTCCTGGACCTCATAATTGAGTTTACGGAAATTCATGAATTTTTAGTGTCTTTTTTTGTTGGTCCACTACCTGTGGTTACGGTTTTCCTTCCTGACACATCCTCCAGGTTGCAAACATGCGCCATCGCAGCACACCTCAGGAGAGTTCGATGTTGGGAGAGCATTCCCTCGATGCCATTGTTCGCGCACGCCTGCTGCAATGGCCGCAGCGTCCGCCGGGCATGCCCGCCGGCCGTGAGCCGGACGCCTGGCTGCGCGGACGACCCGGCGACCCGAGCCTGTCGGGCCATCCGTTTCTGAAACTGCCCGGCAGCAACCGCCTGCGCACCCTGCCGGACGGGCTATGGCTGCATTTCGCCGGCACCCCGGCGGAGCCGTTCTGCGACATCTTCGCCATCGAGGCCTGTGGCAGCATGTCCAACCTGCTGGAAAAGCGCGCCCGCTTCGCCCCCAGCACCCAGTCCATGCTGGCGATCTGCCCGGTGCCCTGGCTGCTCGCCCCGGCCACCGCCGCCGACCCGACACCGCGCTGGTGCCTCACCGGCGGGCTGCTGCGCGTCGCCCCCGCCCTTCCGCTGGCCCTGCCGGTGCGCGACATCCGCGTGCTGTACGGGCTGAAGCAACGCCATTACGAGGGGTTCCAGGATTGCTCGATGCCGCATCCGCACGAATATTTCGTGACGATGTCCGCGCTCACCGCCGCCAAGGGCGATCAGCATCCGGCGATGCGCGCGCTGGTCGCCCGCACCGCGGCCAACGCCAATTTTCTCGATGACACGATCGGCTTCCTCGACACGCCGGACCCGGCTCCGGACGAGGAGCCGAACCCTGACGCACGCCAGCCGCCCAGCGCGCCGCTGCCGCCGCCACCGCCGTTCCACTATCGGGCGGGCGGCAAATCGGGCCCGCGCGCCGGTGGCCGGGTTGGCGGCGCGCCGATCGTCAGAGCCAGTTGGTCAGGCCCAATTGATCAGGCGCAGTCGCAGCCCCTGGTCGGACCGGCGTCGGCGCGGGTGACATGATGGTCGATCCACTCCGCCACCAGACGCCGTGCCTCGTCGAGCGACGCCTCGGGATGGTGAATCCGATACAGCGTGGTGCAGGCGCCGAACGCCTCCATGTCCGCCCGGCCGAGCCCGCGCAGGTCCCGATAGGCGGTCACCACCGCGCGTTCGCAGCGCCGATGGGCCACCACCGGGCGGTGTCCGCCGCGACCAGCCTGTGCTTCACGCTCGACCACGCGCCCTCCAGTTGCGAACCACTCGCAATCAGCGCGATGATACGCATCCGCGCGCCACGACGCAAGCGCCCCTCGCCGCTCAGACCTCGGCCACCAGCTCCGCCAGCGCCTGGCCCACATCCACCGTGCGCGCCGCCCCGCCCAGATCGCGGGTGCGCGGCCCGCCCTCACCCAGCAGCGCCTCGATCGCCCGCACGATCGCCGCCGCCGCCTCGGCTTCTCCCAGATGCTCCAGCATCATCGCGCCAGACCAGATCTGCCCGATCGGGTTGCAGATCCCCCGCCCGGCGATGTCGGGCGCGGAGCCATGCACCGGCTCGAACATCGACGGATGCACCCGCTCGGGGTTGATGTTGGCCGACGGCGCGATGCCGATCGAGCCGGCCACCGCCGGCCCCAGATCGCTCAATATGTCGCCGAACAGATTGGACCCGACCACCACGTCAAACCAGTCCGGATGGGCGACGAAATGCGCGGTCAGGATGTCGATGTGGTACTGCGACCGCTTCACCCCCGGATAATCCTGGCCGACCGCGGCGAACCGCTCATCCCAGAACGGCATGGTGTGGATGATGCCGTTGGATTTGGTGGCCGAGGCAAGCTGGCGCCGCGGCCGCGCATTGGCCAGTTCGAAGGCGTAGCGCAGCACCCGGTCGGTGCCGAAGCGGGTGAACACCGACAGCTGGCTCGCCTGCTCCCGGTCGGTGCCCTCGAACTGGCGTCCGCCGATCGAGGAATATTCGCCCTCGGTGTTCTCGCGCACCACGATGAAATCGATGTCGGCCGCGGTGCGCCCGGCGAGCGGCGAGGACAGTCCGGGCATCAGCCGGCAGGGGCGCAGATTGACATACTGGTCGAACACCCGGCGGATCGGGATCAGCAGCCCCCACAGCGAAACGTGGTCCGGCACGCCGGGAAACCCCACGGCGCCAAGAAAGATCGCGTCGCTGTCGGCCAGGCGCTCAAGCCCGTCGGGCGGCATCATCGCCCCGGTGCGCTGGTAGGTCTCGCACGACCAGTCATAAAACACCGGCTCCAGCGCGAAGCCGAACCGGGCCGCCGCCACCTCCAGCACCCGCATGCCCTCGGGCACGGTCTCCTTGCCGATGCCATCGCCCGGGATCACCGCGATCCGATACCGTCCGCCCATGCGCCATCCTCCATTGAACCTCGCCGCGCATCATGGACGCAGCCGCCCCACTTCGCTACGTAGTCGCGCGGATTTGCCGATCGATTTCCCCCATGCAGGAGGCTCCCATGCCGACCACCGCCCAGACCGACTGGGACCGCGACGCGGCCCTGACCACCGCGCGCATCCTGCTCGAAATCAAGGCGATCAATTTCCGCCCCTCCGAGCCCTATACCTTCACCTCGGGCTGGAAATCACCGGTCTATATCGACTGCCGCCGCATCATCTACTTCCCCCGCGCGCGCGCCAAAATCTGCGAGCTGGGGGTCGAGCGCATCAGCCGCCATATCGGTGTCGAAACCATCGAGGTGGTCGCCGGCGGCGAAACCGCGGGCATCCCCTTCGCCGCCTGGATCGCCGACCGGATGTCCACGCCGATGGCCTATGTGCGCAAGAAGCCGAAAGGCTTTGGCCGCAACGCGCTGATCGAGGGCGACGTGCCCGAAGGCAAGCGCACCCTGCTGGTCGAGGACCTCACCACCGACGGCGGCTCGAAAATCCGCTTCGCCCAGGCGCTGCGCGACGCCGGCGCGCTGATCAACCACACCTTCGTCGTGTTCTTCTACGGCGTGTTCCCCGGCAGCTTCGAAACCCTCGCCGAGATGAACATCGAACTGCACCATCTGTGCACCTTCTGGGACGTGCTGGAAGCCTGCAAGGACCGCCCCTATTTCGACGCCGCCTCGCTCGCCGAGGTCCGCCGCTTCATGGAAGACCCGGTGGCCTGGTCGGGCGCGCATGGCGGCATCTCCTCGGCGGCCGAGGCGCTCGCTTTCAAGGGCGGTGGGGAATAGAACGGACAAACCAGACCCTGGGGCCCTCGCCTGCCGACATCGGGGGGCCGGCAGGCACGGGCGATGCGCGCGTTTCGCGTGACAGTTGAAAAAGCGGCGGCGCTCATCAACCAATAATTTTATTGACCCGCTCGCATTTTTGCCTGATATTATCGCTTGATCCGCAACTATTTCGTATCGAAATATACCGGCCTACCGCCTGCGGTTTTCGGACATATTCGGCTTTCAGACACGCTTGGCAAACAGGGGGGAACATGACCCGTCTTGTCGCGTCCGCCGTTCGTCTGCGCCAATCCGCCCGGCTCGTTTTGCGCGCGATCCCGCTGGCATTGTGCATCGGCCCGCCGGCGCTGGCGCAGGTGAACTACACCAACGGCACCGGCGCCACCGTCTATGGCGTCACCAATTACGGCGGCGCGCCCAACAATGGTGCCGCCACCTTCATCAACAACAACGTCACCGGCCGCAACGACATCCTCTCCAGCCCCGGCGGCGGGTTTCTGACCATCAACCCGGTGATCGGCAACAACATCGCGCAGACCCCGGCCGCGGTGCCGCTGCCGCTCGCCTCGTTTCAGATCGGCGGCGGCAACGCGAACGGCGCGTTCGGCGCCGGCGCAGTCACCATCACCGGCCCTGGCGTCGGCTTCGCGATCAATGATTCAGGTATCGGCGGCGGCTCGGCGTCCTATTCGGTGTCGTCGTGGAGCGCGAACTTCACCGTCGGTGCCGGCGGCTTCAACGGCACGCTGGACAGCGCGCTGGCCATCGCCGGAACGCTGGTGTCGGGCGCCGGCGGCAGCGCCGTCGCGGCGTCTCTGGTCACCAGCTACTCGGTCAATAATGGTGCCGCGATCGTTCTCGCCCCGCTGGTTCTCGCCGCCGCCGGCAACGGCAATTTCGCCGCCAGCGGTGGCGCCGCGGGGCTGGGCTTTGCCAATGCCAACAGCTCGTTCCTGGGCCTGGCGTTGGACCGCTCCGGCGTCGTCGGGCTCAACGCCGGCGATCTGGTCACGGCGGTCAACACCCTGACCATCGTCGGCGACCCGGCCTCGCTCGACACCATCGCGCCGGCCGATCTCAACTTCCTCCAATCCCAATATTTCATCAGCCCGACATTCATCCCGCTCGATAA
>DAHWBL010000425.1 GCA_027323595.1 Acetobacteraceae bacterium
CGCGCCGGGCAGCAGCAGCATGATCTGCGGCGCACCGTCTGGCGCCAGAGCCGCGATCCGCGTCATCGCCAAATCCATGCCACGCCGCCATGCCGCCCCATCATACCACCCGGCGCGCGCCGAGCACCGCGGCGAACACCAGACACAGAACCGCGCCAACCGCGACCGTCGCGCCGATCCCGCGCAGCACCGGGATCGTCGAGAAGGACAGCACGCCAAAGCCGATCACCGTGCACAGATCGGCCAGGGTGAGCGAGGCGAGCACCCGATCGGCCACCGCCCCCGCGCCGGCCGGCTCGCGTTCGAAGAACAGGCAATAGTTCGAGCCGACCGCGACCACCAGAAGCAGCCCGAAAAGATTGAAAATCGACACACGGCCATCCGCCGCCAGCATGATCGCGCCGGTGCAGGCGACCGAGGCGGCGAGCGGCGCCAGCACCCCGACGATGCGGGCGGGCGCGCGCAGGCTGGCGGCCAGCAGCAGCACGATCACCGCCGCACCCGCGACCGACAGGGTCAGCGCCTCGCGCAGATAATCGGCCAGCAGCCCGTCCGACTCGGCCTTGAGGTCGATGAACATCAGCCCCGGCTCGGCGAACCCGGCGACGGCGGTAGACAGTTCCGCCGGGCGCTCCACCCGGCGCAGCGGCAGGCTCGCCAGCCAGCGTCCGCCGCTGCGCACCAACAGCGTGTCCAGCCGCAACCCGAGCGCGGTGCCGGCCAGATCGGCGGGTTGCGGCAGCGGGCCGGCGCGCGCCGCCGCCACATCGGCCAGGAACGGCGCGAAGCTCTCCGCCCGAAACGGGGTGCCAACCAGCGCCTGGGCGAGATTGTCGGCCAGCACCGGCGCCGATGGCAGGGCTGCCTGGCGCGCGCGCAGGCTCGCCTCGCTGGGCAGATAGCGTCCGGGCGCGTCGAACCCGGTGATCAGCCCCGATGCCACCAGCGGGCGCAACTGCCGCGCCACCCGGTCGGCCGCCGCCATCGCCTGGTCACGCCCGGCCGCGCCGATCGCCAGCAGATAGCGCACATCCGGCGCGCCGATCTGCTGGCGCAAGCGCGCGTCGGTCGCGATCTCGGCCGGGCTGAGCGGGCTCATGCTGGACAGCTCAGCCTGCCAATAGGGCCCGCGATGCAGCGCCACCGAGCCGAGCGCGGCCAGGGCCAGCACCAGCACCGCCGCGCGCCCGGCCCGGCCGGTGCGCGCCAGCCGCCGCAACGGACGCGCGAAAATGATCGCCGCGCCGCCCGCCGGAGCGAGGGGAAGCAGCGCGGGCAACACCAGCCGCGTCACCGCCAGCGCCACCAGCAGCCCGGCGATGGTGAACAGGCCGAGCTGGGCGAAGCCGGTGAAGCTGGACAGCAGCATCGCGCTGAAGCCGCAGACCGACACCGCCATGCCCAGCCGCAAGGTGGGCCACAATCGCGGCAGCGTCGCCGCGGTGACGCCGCCCGGCGCGGTCTGGGTGAACAGATAGATGGCATAATCCACCGCCTCGCCGATCAGCGTCACGCCGAAGCCCAGCGTGATCGCATGGACGAAGCCGAACGCCAGCCCGACCGCGGCGATGCCCGCGACCACGCCGCTGGCCACCGGCAGCAGCGCCAGCACCACGAGGCGCGGGCTGCGGTAGGCGAACAGCAGAACCGCGATCACCAGCAGCGAGGCGATCATCGAAAAGCGCCGCGCATCGGCGATCATGCGTGCGCGTGAGCGCACGGCGAACACCGGCGGCCCGCTTTCGACCAGCCGCGCGGCCTGGGCACCCGCCACCTGGCCACGCGCGGCGGCGAAGCCGGCCTCGATCGCCGCCAGCGCGCGCTCCTGCCCGTCGATGTCCGCGCCCGCCGGCCTGGTCTGGACCATCAGCAGCGCGCGTGCGCCGTCGGGCGACACCCACACCCCGTCCGCCATCGCCGGGTGCGCGCCGCCGGCGGGGTCGACGAGGCGGGTGATCAGCAGCGCCATCTCGCCGGTGGGGTCGGCCGGAATGGCGCGCTTGGCGACGATGCCGAGCGGCGAGGCGAGCTGGGCCGCGTCGTCGAGCAGGGCCGCGTGCAGGGCCTGCGCGGAAAAATGCGCGGCGGTGATCGCGGGGCTGAGCAGATAGCGCTGCCGCCACAGCACCGACGCATCGGCCGCGAGCCCCTCGGCCTGGCCGTTGGCGACCAGTGCGATGTCGGGGGCATCGCGCAGGCCGGCGGCGAGCGCGCGGCTGAGCGGGGCGAGCGCGGCGCGATCGGCCTCGATGCCGAGCAGGATCAGCCGCGACACCGCGCCGTCGCGCAGCTGCTCCACCAGCACACGCTGCGCCGGGCGCGGGGCGCGCGGCAGGAAGGCCGACATGTCGGTGGCGAACGGGGTCCGCGCGATCACCCAGCCGCCGAGCAGCAGCGCGAGCAACCACACCAGCAGGATCGGCCGGCGCCAGGGCTTCATGGCGGGGGCGTCATGGCGGGTGCCTCATGGCGGGTCGGGCAGGATGGTCATGTCGTCACGGTCGCCGTCGGCCTGCTCTGTGCGCACCGCGCGCAAACTGACGCCGACGCCCGAAATCACCACCTGGCGCACCAGCTCGCGCACCGATGCCTCGCGCGGCACCAGCTCCAGCGTCCAGCCGGCACTGTCGCCAGCCAGGCTGACCACGAATGCCGCGCTCAACGCCGGCAGATCGCCCGACAAGGTCCAGCGGACGGCGCCGACCAGCGCGCCGATCTGCGGCATCTGCCCCAGCGCGATGGTGCGCGCCGGCGCGTCCGGCTGCTCGATGGTGAGCAGATCACCGATCAGCGCGACGCGGCTGGCCTGCGGCGCGGTGGTCAGCTTTTCCAGCCGGTCGGGCGCGCGGTAGCTGAGCTGCCCGGAGGAGCGCAGCGTCTGGTTCAACAGCCCGATCCGCCGGCTTTCCTCGAACCGCGCCTCGGCCACGCGCACGCCACGCAGCGCGGCCATCAGCCGCGCGAGGTCCCACGGCCCGTTTTGCGCACCGATCTGCGCGCGGGCCGGCCGGTCGGGCACGGCCAGCAGCACCACCGCGAGCAGCGCCCGGCGGCGCAGCCGAAGGCGCGGGGTTTCAGGCCCAGAAATCATAGAAATTGAACCAGTTGCAGGGTGCCAGGCGGCAATAATGCTCGATCCGCGCGACATAGCGGTGCAGCAGCTCGATCGCCGCGGCCTCCAGCGCCGCGCCGCTCACCGGTGCGGCGGGCGCGGCGGCGAGCAGCTCGAAATGGATGTCATAGCGCGCGCCGCCGGCGAACAACCCGACCATCAGCACCACCGGGCGGCGCAGCAGCAGCGCCATGCGGAACGGCCCGAGCGGAAATGCCGCCGGCGCGCCGAGAAAGCCGACCCGCTCCATGCCCTCCGCGCCAAGCCCGCGATCGGCCAGCAACCCCACCAGATAGCCGGCATCCAGCCGGTCCTTGACCGTGATCATCGAGCGCGGTCGGCCCAGCGAGATGATCTCCTGCGCCAGATCAGGGTTGATCGCATGCAGCACCGCGTTGGTCTTGCGCGCGTTCTGCTCATACATCACCAGGGCGAGCCGCAGCCCCGCCCGCCGCCGGCCGGCCGCGCGGATCACCTCGAAACTGCCCAGATGCGCGCCGAACAGCAGCGCGCCGCCTTGCTCGGCAAGCTCGGCGCTGTGCAGCGCGATGTCGAACCGGTCCAGCCGGTCGTTGAGCAGCAGCACCCGGTCCAGCAGGCAGACGGCAAAGCACCACAGATGCCGCCAGCGTTCGCCAAGGCGCGGCGGACGTCCCAGAATACGGGCCAGATAGTCGCGCGAGGCCCGACCGGGGGCGGCGGCGAACAGGAAATAATAGGCGCAGACCGGGTAGAGCAGCAGCAGCGCGCCCGGCCGGCCCAGCCGCAGCGACAGCCATACCATCAGCCGGATCAGCGGCAACGCGCCACGTTCGCGTCGCCGCGCCCAGTGGCGCGCGTCGGCCGCCACGCCGCTCATCGCGTCGGCCCCGGCGCGGGCACCGCGCCGAACAGGCCGATTGCCGCGGGCACCGCGGCGAGCAGGCCGGTCACCGCGGGGGCCGGGTCGCCGATGATGGTGGCGCTGAAGCGGGTGCCCTCGGCGCTCGCGTGCCAGACCAGACGGAGCCGGTCACCCGGACGCACCGGGCGGTGGAACCGCGCCGCGCGGGGCAGTCCATCCAGCCCGTGCGCGCGCAGGCTGGCGCGGATCTCGGCCAGCAGCACCGCGCCGGGGATCACCGGATTGC
>DAHWBL010000429.1 GCA_027323595.1 Acetobacteraceae bacterium
GCCCATTTTGTCGCCGGCCTCGGCCAGCGCGAGGGTGAAGCCGTCACGCAGATCGTTGCCGATGGCACCTTCGGGGCCGGAGAAGGTGGAGATGAAGCCGATCCTGATCGGACCGGCGGCTTGCGCGAAGGCGGATGGCGCGAAGGCGGATGGCGCCAACGCGGTGACAGCCAGCAGAACGGCCAGACGGCGGGCGATGTGGCGCATGCGTTTCCATCCAGTTTCGTGCGGTGAATTTCTCCGCGCGATGGTTGGCCAGCCGACCGGCGATGTCAAATCACGTCGGGCATTTCGGGGCTTTCACCCGGCCGGCGGCAGGTGGCATTCCCTGGCGTAGCTGTCGTTGATCTGTTGCGCCGCCACGCCCTTGTAGAGCCCGGTCCAGCGGCCCTTCGCGTCCTGCCCGATCACCGTTTCGTACATGTTCTGGATCGGGAAATGGTTGGTGTTGAACGCGAAATATCCGCGCACGCTGTCGAACTTCACGCCCTCCAGCGCGCGGCGGAAGGCCGGCTTGTCCTCGATGTCGCCGTGAACGGCGGCGATCGCGGCGGCGAGCAGGCGGGCGGTGTCGTAGGCCACGGCGGCATAGGCCGAGGGGATTCGGTGATATTTCGCCTCGAACGCCTCGTCGAAATGCCGGCTCGCCGGATTGTCCAGCCCTTCGGTCCAGTTGGTGATCACCGTGATCGCCTTGGCCGCCTCGCCGAGCGCGGGCAGCGTCAATGCATCCACGCTGCCCGGGCCGGTGTAGAGCGGGATGTCGGACAGGCCGGCGGCGACATATTGCTTGACGAAATTCACCGTCATGCCGCCGGGCAGGAAGAACATCACCGCGGCGGGCTTCCTGGCGCGGATGTCGGCGATCTGGCTGGCGAAATCCATCTGCGGGAAGGCGGTGTAGACCTCGGCCATCACCTCGCCGTGGTAGAAGCGCTTGAAGCCGGTGAGCATGTCGCGCCCGGCCGGGTAGTTCGGCGCGATCATGTAGACGCTGGGGATTTTTTTCTTGTCGAAATAGACGCCCACGGCCTCGAACAGCGTGTCGTTCTGATGGCTGGCGGAGAAGAAGAGCGGCTGGCAGCCCTTGCCGGCGAGCTGGCTGGGGCCGGCATTGGCGGAGACGTAGAACACGCCGGCATCCATGACCGGTTTGATCGTGCCCAGCATGACGTTGGAGAAATTGATTCCGGTCATGATCTGCACATGGTCGGATTCGAGCATCTTGTCGGCGAGCTGGCGGCCGATGTCGGGCTTGGTCTGGTCGTCGCCATAGATCATGGTGACGGGCCGGCCGCCCATTTTGTCGCCGGTCTCGGCCAGCGCGAGGGTGAAGCCGTCACGCAGATCGTTGCCGATGGCACCTTCGGGGCCGGAGAAGGTGGAGATGAAGCCGATCTTGATTGGCCCCGGAGCTTGCGCGGGCGGGGTCTGTGCCGAGGCGAGCGTGGTGGCGGCGAGCAGCACGGCCAGGCCATGGGCGAGGTGGCGCATCGGTTTCCATCCCTTTGTTGCGTGAAGCAAACTTGTTGGGGATGGTTGGCCAGGCCGCCGGCGATGTCAAATAAAACGGCCGGTCAGCCGCGATCAGCGATCATGCAGGCGTTGCAGCAGGAAATCGCGGAACACCGCGACGCGCTTGGAATTGCGCAGCTCCTCGGGATAGACGAAATAGACGTCCAGCGTCGGCCCCTTCACCTCGGGCAGGATGCGGGTGAGGCCGGGGGCGCCGTTGGCCATGTAGTCGGGCAGCACGCCGATGCCCACGCCGGTTTCGATCGCGTGCATCATGGCCTGGAGGTTATTGACCTCCAGCACGGCGCGGCGCGGGTTGCCGGGGGCGCGGCCAACCTCGGCCAGCCAGTCGATTTCGGCCACCGGCGGACGGTAATTGCCGAACAGCACCACGCGGTGCGTGTCCAGATCTTCCGCCTTGGCTGGCGTGCCGTGCTTTTTCAGATAATCCGGCGACGCGACGATGTGCCATTCCATGTTCATCAGATGGCGCTGCACGAGGTCCGGCTGTTTGGGCGGGTGCATGCGGATCGCGACATCCGCCTCGCGCATGGCCAGATCGAGATCGGTGTCATCGAGCAGGAGCGAGACGGTGACATCGGGGTAGGTGTCGAGGAAGCGCGACAGGCGCGGCGCCAGCCAGGACACGCCGAAGCCGAAGGTGGTGGTGACCTTGAGCCGCCCGGTCGGGCGTTCCTTGCTTTCGGTCAGCAGTGCCTCGGTCATGGCGAGCTTGGCGAACACCTCGCGCACGGTGCGGTTGAGCTGTTCGCCCTGCTCGGTCAGGATCAGCCCGCGGGCGTGGCGGTGAAACAGCGGCACCTGCAAGGCTTCCTCGAGCGCCGAGATCTGGCGCGAGACCGCCGACTGGCTGAGGTTGAGCGTGTCGCCGGCATGGGTGAAGCTCCCTGCCTCGGCGACCGCGTGGAAAACGCGCAGCTTGTCCCAATCCATCTGGTGTGCCCGATCCATCAGTTGCCCCGGATATCCCGATCCATGCGTGCGCGCGATTTGGTACCAAAGCGCAGCATGCCCGACCGTCCGAGTCGGAAGAAAGCTTTGATTTGCATGTTCTATTCCGCCGCCAGCTCGGCGCCGGCGCGGCCCGCCGTGGCGAGATAATGCTCGGCCTGTAGGGCGGCCATGCAGCCGGTGCCCGCCGCGGTCACCGCCTGGCGGAAGATGCGGTCCTGCACGTCGCCGGCGGCGAACACGCCAGGGACCGAGGTGGCGGTGCTGCCTGGCGTGGTGACGACGTAGCCGTCGGCGTCGAGCGCGATCTGGCCGGCGAAGAGCGCGGTCGCCGGGCTGTGGCCGATGGCGATGAACACGCCGTCGAGCGCGAGCCGGCTGGTCTGGCCGTCACGGTCGCGCAGCACCACGCCATCGACGCCGGGCGGGCTGCCGGCGGCGGTGATCTCCAGCACCTCGCTGTTCCAGACGACATCGATCTTCGGATTGGCGAACAGGCGCTGTTGCAGGATTTTCTCGGCGCGCAGGCTGTCGCGGCGATGAATGAGGGTCACCCGCGCGGCGTGGTGGGTGAGATAGAGCGCCTCCTCCACGGCGGAGTTGCCGCCGCCGACCACCGCGACATGGCGGCCACGGAAAAAGAACCCGTCGCAGGTGGCGCAGGCCGACACGCCCGCCCCTTGCAGGCGCTGCTCGGACGGCAGCCCGAGCCAGCGGGCCTGCGCGCCGGTGGCGATGATGACCGCGTCGGCGAGATAGATGTCGCCCGAATCGCCGGTGCAGCGGAACGGGCGGCGGCTGAAATCCACCGCGGTGATGATGTCGTTGATGATGGTGGTGCCCACATGCGCGGCCTGCGCCTGCATCTGCTCCATCAGCCACGGCCCCTGGATCGCCTCGGCGAAGCCCGGATAATTCTCGACATCGGTGGTGATGGTGAGCTGCCCGCCAGGTTGCAGCCCGGCGACCAGGATGGGCGCGAGGGCGGCGCGCGCGGCGTAGATCGCGGCGGTATAGCCGGCGGGCCCGGCGCCGATCACCAGGACGGGGGCGGTGTGGGTGGTGGACATCGGTGGGAGGCTTCTTCGGTCTGGCCCGCCTCTGTCAGCGGCGACAGCGCGGGACGGGTGAGATGACGCGGGGCAGCATGATATGGCCCGCGGCACCGCCGAGGCAAGCAGTCATGCGTGCGGCGCAACCCTTTTCAGGGCGTTCGGCCACGCCACATCCGTGTCGGGCCCGCGTTCGCCGGGCTTGCGCCGATGCCCGTGGAATAATATTGCGCAAAGCGCGAACCAGCCGCATTGAATCAAAACTCCAAATCCTCCTTTCAGCCCCCACACTTCCAGCGACGAGTCGGAACCCATCATGAAACCAAAGCAGCCCGTCCCGTTCGCCCCCCTGCCCGACCCGGCCCGTGCGGACGGACCGCCGGGCACCGGCAGCGGCGTCGCCATCGCCGACCTGGACGCCATCGACCGGCGCATCCTGGCCGAATTGCAGACCGACGGGCGGATGACCAATGTGGAGCTGGCCCGCCGCGCCGGCATCTCCGCCCCGCCCTGCCTGCGCCGGGTGCGCCGGCTGGAGGAGGAAGGGGTGATCCGCGGCTACCATGCCGACACCGACCCGCAGCGGCTGGGCTGGGAGATCATGTTCTTCGTCATCGTCGGGCTCGACAGCCAGAAGGAAAGCGTGCTGTCCGGGTTCGAGCGCGAGGTGGCGTCCTGGCCGGAGGTGCGCGAATGCCACATGATCCGCGGTGGCGGCGATTTCCTGCTGCGGCTGGTGGCGCGCGACACCCAGCATGAGAATCTTCTCACCCAGCGGCTGACCGGCGCGCCGAGCGTGACGCGGGTGCAGACGCTGCAAACCATCCGCACCAGCCGCAGCCTGTCCGGCGTGCCGTTCTGAGTTTCTGATGCGCCTGTCGCCGCTTGGATGGTGGACGGTCGGCGCGGTGCTGGCGCTGACCGGGGTTCGGCTGGTGATGGCGGCGATCGTGCCGCTGTCGGCCGACGAGGCCTATTACTGGGTGTGGTCGCGCGCGCTCGCCGCCGGCTATCCGGACCATCCGCCGATGGTGGCGCTGTGGATCAGGCTTGGCACCTGGATCGCCGGGCCGGGGGTGCTGGGCATCCGCCTGCTCGGCCCGCTGGCGGCGCTGCTGGGCAGCGGGCTGATCGGCTGTGCCGCGAGCGATCTGCGGCCGGGGCGCGGTGTCGGGGCGCGGGCGGTGCTGCTGTTCAACGCGACGCTGCTGCTGGGCGCGGGCTCGGTGGCGATGACGCCGGACACGCCGCTGCTGTTCTGGTCGGTGGCGTGCCTGGCCGCGGTGGCGCGCGCGCTGCGCAGCGGGCGCGGGGCCTGGTGGCTGGCCGCGGGGATCGCGCTCGGGGCGGCCGGGGCAAGCAAATACACCGCCTTGTTCCTGCCGCTGGGCATCGGCGCGGCGCTGCTGCATCCGGCATCGCGGCATTGGTGGCGCAGCCCGTTTCCGTGGCTGGGGGCGGCGGTGGCGGGCGCGATGGTGGCGCCGGTGCTGCTGTGGAATGCCGACCATGGGTGGGTCAGCCTGCTGCGCCAGGGCGGGCGGGTGGGCGCGTGGGAGCCGCGCCGGGCGGTGGGGTTCGTGGGCGAACTGATCGGCGGGCAGATCGGGCTAGCGACCCCGCTGGTGTTCGTGCTGATGCTGCGCGGGGTGGCCGCGCAGGCCCGCGCCGCGCGCGCCGACCCCGCCGCCGCGCTGCTCGCCGCCCTGGTGGTGATCCCGGCGGTGGTGTTCATCGAGCATGCGCTCGGCGACCGGGTGCAGGGCAACTGGCCGGGGATCGTCTATCCGGCGGCGATCATCGCGGCGGCCGCCCTGCCCGGCCGTGCCTGGCGGCCGGCGATGTGGCTGGGGCTTGCGCTCACCGCGCTGGTCTATGTGCAGGCGGCGAGTTTCATTTTGCCGTTGCCGCCGCTGAAGGACCCGGCGCAGCTGCGGCTGGCGGGCTGGGCCGAGCTGGCCGGGCAGGCCGAGCGGGCGCGCGCGGCGGCGGGGCTGGGCTTCATCGCCGCGGACCAGTACGGCATCGCCGCCGAGCTGGCCTGGCAGGGAAAAACCACGGCGCCGGTGATCGCGGCCGGGGAGCGCTGGCGGCTGTTTGATCTGCCGGCGCCGGCGGCGGGCGAGGCGGCCGGGCTGCTGGTGCAGAGCGCGCGGCGGCTGACCGACCCCGATCCGGCGATCTGGGCCTCCGCCGAGCGCATCGGCAGCGCCGCCAGGATGGGCAGCGGCGGGGTCGCCGAGCCGTTCCGGCTGTGGCGGGTGGTGCCGCGCGCCGGCGCGCCGCTCGTGGTACTTCCGCGCGCGGGCGCGCCGCTGGTGGTACTTCCGCGCGCGGGCGCGCCGCTGGTGGTGCTGCCGCGCCGGGGGGATTGACGCGGGGCTTACACATCTGTTTGAACCGTCCGTGTAAGGCGTCGCGCCATCCACGGGGAAACTCCAGCAGGACATGATCGCATGAAAATAATTCCTGGTCCCAATCCCGACACCCGCATCCCGACCTTCAAGATGCCGCCGGGAGCCTGTGATTCGCATTGCCATGTGTTCGGCCCGGCGGCGCGGTTTGCGTTCAGCGACGACCGCAGCTACACCCCGCCCGACGCGCCCAAGGAGGCGCTGGCGGCGCTGCATGCCAGGCTTGGCATCTCGCGCGCGGTGATCGTGCAGGCGAGCTGCCACGGCACCGACAACAGCGCGGCGATCGACGCCATCGCCTGGTCGGGCGGGCGTTGGCGCGGGGTGGCGATCGTTGATGATCATGTCACCGACGCCGAGCTGGCCGCGCTGCATGAGGGCGGCATCCGCGGCGTGCGGTTCAATTTCGTCGAGCATCTGGGCGGGCGGCCGGACATGGCGGTGTTCAACCGCGTGGTCTCGCGGCTGCCGGGGCTGGGCTGGCACCTGGTGCTGCATCTGGACGCGCGCGACATCGAGGAGCTGGCGCCGATGTGCCGGGCGCTGCCGGTGCCGTTCATCATCGATCACATGGGCCGGGTGGAGGCACGCGGGGGGCTGGATCAGCCGGCGTTTCGCGCGCTGCTGGGGCTGATGGAACTGCCCAATGCGTGGGTGAAGGTGTGCGGCTCGGAGCGGGTGTCCTCGGCCGGCGCGCCGTTCACCGACAGCGCGCCGTTCGCCGAGGCGCTGATCCGCGCGGCACCCGAGCGGGTGCTGTGGGGCACCGACTGGCCGCATCCCAATGTGGGCAAGAACATGCCCAATGACGGCGATCTGGTGGATCTGGTGCCGCTGTTCGCGCCCGACGCGGCGCTGCGGCAGAAGCTGCTGGTGGATAATCCGGCGCGGCTTTACGATTTCACCGACTAGAAGAGCAACAAACCGAGCGACGGGGCGGAAAATGTCGAGTGTGAACGAGGCGGTGCCGACGGCGGCGCGCGCGTCCAGACCGTGGTACGCGCAGCTTTACGTGCAGGTGCTGATCGCCACCCTGGTCGGGGTGGTGCTGGGCTGGCTCGATCCGGGGCTCGGCGCGCAGATGAAGCCGCTCGGCGACGCCTTCATCCAGGTGATCCGCATGGTGATCGCGCCGATCATCTTCTTTACCGTGGTGAACGGTGTCGCGCGCATGGGCGACATGAAGCGGGTCGGCCGGGTGGCGATCAAGGCGCTGGTCTATTTCGAGATCATCACCACCGTGGCGCTGGCGATCGCGCTGCTGATGATCAATTTGTGGCAGCCGGGCACCGGCATGCACATCGACCCGACGCGGATCGACACCTCCGGGCTCAAGACCTACACCGCCGCGAGCGAGCATCTGAGCACGGTGGCGTTCGTGATGAACATCATCCCCGGCACGGTGATCGGCGCGTTCGCCGCCGGCAACGTGTTGCAGGTGCTGTTCTTCGCGGTGCTGTTCGCCGCCGGCCTGACCATGCTGGGGCCACGCGGCGAGCCGTTGCTGGCGGTGATCGAGCTGTCGTCGCAGGTGATGTTCAAGATCGTCGCGATCATCATGTACACCGCCCCGATCGGCGCGTTCGGCGCGATGGCGTTCACCGTGGGCGCGTTCGGCGCGGGGTCGCTGGTGTCGCTGGGCGCGCTGCTGGCGGAGTTCTACATCGCGTGCCTGATCTTCATCCTGCTGGCGCTGGGGGCGGTGTCGGCGCTGGCGGGTTTTTCGATCCTGAAGCTGATCCGCTATATCGGCGACGAGCTGCTGGTGGTGGTGGCCACCACCAGCTCGGAGACGGTGCTGCCGCGGCTGATGCAAAAGCTCGCTGATGCCGGCTGCGAGGAATCGGTCGTCGGGCTGGTGGTGCCGACCGGCTATTCGTTCAATCTGGACGGCACCTGCCTGTATCTGGCCACCGCGGCGGTGTTTCTCGCGCAGGCCACCGACACGCCGCTCACCTTGTGGCACCAGCTCGGGCTGATGGCGGTGCTGCTGCTGACCTCCAAGGGCGCGGCCGGGATCGCCGGGGCGGCGTTCGTGGTGTTGGCGGCGACGCTGGCCACGGTGCAGTCGATCCCGGTGGCGTCGGTGGCGCTGGTGCTGGGCATCCATCGTTTCATGTCGATGGGCATGACGCCGACCAACCTGATCGGCAACGCGGTGGCGACGATCGTGGTGGCACGCTGGGAAGGCGCGCTCGATCGCACCCGGCTGCGTGCCGTGCTGAACGGTTGAGCGCGGGGCGATAAGGGGCGGTTAATCCGGCGCGTTCATGCTGATGCCTCTTTGACGGGGCAGGTTCATGGCGGGCGGACGGGGCAAGGACGCGCAGGGCGGCAGGCCCATCATCATCAAGCGCGAGGAGGTGGTGGAGGGCGGCCATCATGGCGGCGCGTGGAAGGTGGCCTACGCCGATTTCGTGACCGCGATGATGGCGTTCTTCCTGCTGATGTGGCTGCTCAACGCCACCACCGAGGAACAGCGCCGGGGCCTGGCCGATTATTTCTCGCCGGCCAACATCTTCAGCCACACCTCGTCGGGCAACGGCCAGCCGTTCGGCGGGCGCACGCCCTACGCGGACGGCAACATGGCGTCCGATCGCGGTGCCGCGCAGATCGTCAATGGCCGCGTGCCGCCGCAGCCCGATGTCGAGGAGGATGACACCGACACGCCGGCCACCGCCCCGGTCTATCACCGTGACGGCACCACCGAGCCGTCGATCGCCGATCGCGATCGTGGCCGCGCGCGCGCGAACGCCCCGCCGGGCCATGCCGAGCGCGAGGCGCACGGCGTGGCCGGCGGCGCCGAGGCGGTGGGCCAGCAACAAAAGGAGCAACAGGCGCGCCAGCAGGCCGCGCATGAACGCGCCGCGCTCGAATCCGCCGCCGAACAGTTGCGCGCGCGCGTCGCCGCCGACCCCGAGCTGGCACCGCTCGCGCGCCAGCTCGCCATCGACATGACGCCGGAGGGGTTGCGCATCCAGTTGCTCGACGAGGACCAGATCGCGATGTTCGCCACCGGTTCGGCCGCGCCGAACGAGCGCGCGAAGCTGCTGTTGCAGAAAATCGCGCCGGTGCTGCAGGGGCTGAGCGAGAAAATCTCGATTTCCGGCCACACCGACGCCACCCCCTTCGCCGGGCGGGACCGCAGCAACTGGGACCTGTCCACCGAGCGGGCGAACGCCACCCGCAAGCTGCTGGTCGAGGCCGGGCTGCCCGAGGACCGCATCCGCAGCGTGACCGGCAACGCGGACCGCGACCCGCTGCTGCCGGCGGACCCGTTCGCCGCGGCCAACCGGCGGATCGCCATCACCGTGCTGCGGCAGACGCGCCCCGCCCCTGCCCCCACCCCGGATGGCAACTGAACCGACATGACGACGATCGGTGGCTTCGTCTTTCTGCTCGCCTGCGTGTTCGGCAGCTACATCGCCTCGGGCGGCAGCCTTGGTCCGTTGATCGAGGCGATGCCGTTCGAGCTGCTGACCATCGGAGGGGCGGCGATCGGCACCTTCATCATGTCCAACTCGATGCACGACGTGAAACACACGCTTGGCGCCTTCAGCAAGATGATCAAGGGCGCGCGGTTCCACAAGATCGACTATGTCGAGCTGCTGTCGCTGCTGTATTTTTTCGCGCGTCTGGCCAACACAAAAGGCGCGATGGCGCTCGAACCGCACATCGAGAAGCCCGAGGACAGCGCGGCCTTCAAGAAATTTCCGAATATCCTGAAAAATCATCACGCCGCCGGACTGATCTGCGACTATCTGCGCATGGTGGGCATGAACGCCGATGACCCCAACCAGATCGAGGACGTGATGGCGCGCGAGCTGAAAAAGACGCTGAACGAGGAGCTGCATCCCTCGCACGCCATGCAGGCGCTGGCGGACGGGCTGCCGGCGCTGGGCATCGTTGCCGCGGTGCTCGGCGTGATCAAGACCATGTCGCACATCAACGAGCCGCCGGCGGTGCTGGGCGCGATGATCGGCGGCGCGCTGGTCGGCACGTTTCTGGGCGTGCTGCTGGCCTATGGCATGGCCGGGCCGATCGCGGCGCGGATGAAGGGCGTCGTCGATGAGGAATCCAAATATTACGAGGTGATCCGCGCCGTGCTGGTGGCGCATCTGCACGGCAACGCGCCGCAGGTCAGCGTCGAGACCGGACGCAAGATGGCGCCCAACCAGCATATGCCGAGCTTTCAGGAGCTGGAGCAGGCGGTGCAGACCTTGCAGATCGCCTGAGCGGCGGGGGCTTCCGAAGCCGCTTTCAGGGCTGCTAGCCTCTCCCGATGACCGACCCCACGCCGCCAGTTCTGCACAGCTCGCCGATGCGCCGGATGCTGGGCATCGAATTGCTGGAGCTGCGCGAAGGCTTCGCGCGGATCCGCTATCGCCCCAACCCGGGGCACGCGAATTATTCCGGCATCCTGCATGGCGGCATCGTGATGACGCTGCTCGACGAGGCGGCCGGGATCGCCGGCTCGTGGGCGCCTGATCCGCAGCCGCCGCGCAAATCCGTCACCGTCGAGATGAGCGTGCATTTCACCGCCATGGTCGCCCCCGACAGCGCCTGGATCGAGGCGACCGGCGAGATCGTGCGTGGCGGGCGCAGCCTGTTCTTCGTGCGTTCGGAGGTGCGTGACACCCAGGGCGCCCTGCTCGCCTATGGCGCCAGCACCCATCGTTGGCGCGGCGGAAGCTAGGCTTCAGGCCAGGGCCGGAAAGCGCCGAACCGCGGCCTGCGCGCCGACCAGCAGCTCGACCAGGCGGGCCCGGCCGATCTCGGGCAGGTCGGCACGGCCGGCGATGGCGTCCGCGGTGGCGGCGAGCGCTGCCTCATGCGCGCCGCCACCGCCGAGCGCGCGCCCGGCCGCATCGAGCCGGCGCACCTCGCGCAGCCGCGCTTCGAGCGGCACGAGGTGGGCGGCATCGGCGGTGGTGATCGCGGTGAGCGGACGCAGCACGTCGTCGGCGAGCGCGCTGGCCAGGCGCGCGCGGCCGGCGGCGACGAACTGACCGCTCAGCGTCGGGGCGATGCGCCGCGCCGCCGCGCCGCCATCGCGCAATGCCTCCAGCAGGCCGGCCGCCCGCTCCAGCTCCGCCGCCGCGTCGCCCAGCACGGCGGCGCGCACGTCGCCGAGCCTGGCTTCGAGCCGGGTGAGCACCATCGCCGGCGCGGCCTCGAGCGCACGGTGCTGCACCGGCTGGGTGGCCATCTGCCGCGCGATCAGCAGCACCGCCGCGCGATCCTCCATCCGCTCCAGCAGCAGCGCGAGCGCCATCTCCCAGGCGACAGCCAGATCGGCCGGCTGCACCGTGGCGGCGGCGGACAGCAGCGCGCCCGGCAGGGTCTGGTCCAGCGGGTTGGTGAGGCGGCGGCCAAAGCCGAGGATCGGCGCGATCGCCCGCGCGAGGGCGGCGAGATCGGCGCCGGTCAACCCTGGGGTGGCGTGGGCGGCGGTGGCGATGGCGGCATCGAGATCGGGCCCGGCGAACAGGCGCGCGGCCTCGATCCAGAATTGTTCGGCCGGCTCGGCAAGGCGGGGCAGATCGCTCACCATCGCCTGGCCGAAATCGGCGGTGATGGCGGCGGCGCGCGGGCCGAGCCACAGCCGCACCGCCTCGGCGAGCGGCGGGATGGCGGTGCGCGGGATGCTGGCGCTGCCGCGCTGCCACCCGCGCGCGCCGACCACCAGCGGATCGAGCGGCACGAACAGCAGCCGCATCAGCGTCAGCCGACGGTCCGGACGCAGCCGGCGCAGGGTTGGCCGCAGCGGCGAGAGCAGCGAATCCATCATCGCGTCGGTCTGCGGATCGCGCGGCAGATGTTCGAGAAGGCGCAGCACCTGGCCCAATTTTTCGGGCTGTGCCTCGGCCAGGCGCCGGCGCAGGCCGCGCAGATCATCCGTCGGGGCGGGTGCGGGATCGGCCATGCTCAGACGCTCAATTCGCGCACGCGCTCGTTGCGCGCGATGAGCCCGAGGCTGCCGGCCGGGGCAACCGGGCGCGGGCGCAGGGCGAGGCCCGGCAGCTCGGATTCGGGGGTGAGTTGGCCGACCATCGGCGGCAGGCCGATCGCGAGGTCGGGCAGGCAGGCGGCGCGGGCGGCCTCGGTGTCGGCAAGGCGCCAGAGCAGGCACAGGCGTTCCCAGCCATCGATGAGAAACAGCGCGCGCTCCGCCGCGTCGATCGCGGCGCGGGCGGCATCGGGTTCGGCAAGCAGGGACACCGCGGCGGCCGGCGCCAGACGGCAGGCCAGCGCCTGCGCGCCGCGGGCGGCCTCCAGCGTGGCGGCGGCGCGATTGGCCACCGCGCCGGCGGTCGCCGCGCCGGTCTGTCGGCCGAGCATGGCCGCCCAGTCCCGCAGGTCGCGTTCGAGCAGGGACACCGCGGCGAGCGTGCGCGGCAGCCAGGCCTGGTCGTTCGTGCCGCCGAAGCCGAGCGGGGCGAGGGAGGCGGCGAGCACGGCCAGCGGCTGGTTGGCGGCGGACAGGGTGGGAGCGGCG
>DAHWBL010000431.1 GCA_027323595.1 Acetobacteraceae bacterium
CGTGGCCAGCGCCACCTGCTGATCGAGCATGGATTTTTCGATGGTCAGAATTTCCAGCTCCTTGGCCGACACGGTCATGACCAGATCGAGATAGGCGCGCTCATCGATGTCGCGGTTTGCCAGCGCGGCGGTGGCGGCGCGTGCCGCGCGGTTGGTGTCGGCGAGTTCGTTGCGCAGGCGGTCGTGCTGGCTTGCCAACTGCGCCTGCTCGCGCAGCATGGCGCGGACCTGGCCGGTCGCTGCGGCCAGCCTGGCCGTGTATTCATCATGCAGTTGCTGGCGGGTGGCGCGGCCCAGACCGATCTTGCCTTGGCCGCGATCAAAGATCGGCAGATCGATATAAATCTGCGGGCCGATGCCACGGGTGTTGCTGTTGTCGCTGCCGCCGATGAAGCCGATGCTGATGGTGGGGAACTGCGCCAGGATATCGGCACGCAGGCTCGCATCCTGGGCGGCATAGCCCAGCCGCAGCGCCGCGAGGTCCGGCCGCCGCGCGCCCAGATCCGCCAGCGCCGCCGTCGCCGCGCCATCATCGATCGGTGGAATGTCGAGCCGGTCGTCGAGCGGGACCATAGCTTCGGGGGCGAGGCCGAGCAGTGCATTGAGCTGATGGCGACGCGCAAGCTGCTGGCGCTGCATGTCATCGGCGGCGGCGCGCGCGGCCTGCAGCGCGGCGAGATCGGGCAGGGTCGTGGCGAGCGTGGTGTTGCCCTCGGCAAGCGCCCGTTGCGCATGCGCGCTGCGGTCACCCAGCATGTCGCGCGCGTGGTCCAGCAGGTGTTGAGCGCGCGCGCCTTCCACAAGATCGACGGCGAGCAGGCGGGCCTGGCCGATGGTCTGCCATTCCTGCCACAGAATCTGCGCGTCCACCTGTGCGGCGGCGTCGCGCGCGGCGCGCTTGTGCAGTGACAATGTGACGAGTGATTTCACGTCGCCGGTGATGCCGACATTGTAGGCGGCGGTGGTTCCGGGCCCGGTCATGGCCGGGATCGCGAATCCGTAAATCTGCGGATTGGGCAGGATTCCAGCGGAGATCACTTGCGCCTGGGCCACGCCATGCTGTGCGCGGGTGGCCACCAGATCGGGGCTGTTGATCACCGCCAGCGTTGCCACGGACGACACGCTGAGCGGTGCCTGCACGTCCACGCCGTCGTGGTGCAACCCCGCGAGCGAGGCCGGCAGATCGGCGGTCTCTGGCAGTGGCAGCTTGCTGTAGCTGGCGCAGGATGCGAGCAGGCCGAGGGCGATGACGGCGGGCACAGCGCGGGCGACGCGCATGGTGCGACGGGTTGGTGTCATTGGATGGTCATGCGATCGCACGTTCAATGCCGATTTGTCATATGTTCCATCATCACCGCACGGGTTTGTGATGCCGCTTGCAAGCCGTGCGGTTGAATGGATGACCGGGTTGGCCACACCCGGTCAAGTCCGGGTGATCAGGGGGCCGTCGGCGTGAAGCGCTGCACCCGCTTGGCGGTGTCGACCTCGGTGGTGAAGACATTGCCGTGGCTGTCGATGGCGATGTTGTGCACCCAGTGGAACTGCCCCGCCTGTCGGCCGGAATGTCCGAAGGCACCAAGCACCATGCCGTCGGCGCGACGAAGGAGGCGGACCTGGTTGTTCGTGCCATCGGCGTTGAACAGCAGGCTCTGGCTGCCATCGGGCCACAGTGCCAGGTCCCACACGCTGCCCGAGCCGAGGGTTCGCGGGGCGACGCGCCACTCGGTGACGAAACTACCATCCTTGTGGAATATCTGGATGCGGTCGTTCTGCCGATCGCAGACATAGACGAGCCCGTCATTGGCGAGTTTCACGCAATGGACCGGCGTGCCGAACTGACGCGGGAGCGCGGCGTTGGGATCGTACTGTCGCGCGGTGTCGGCGGGGCGAGCGCCATAGGCGCCCCAATGTCGCTTGTAGGCGCCAGTGTCAGCATCAAAGACGATGATGCGGCGGTTCGCGTAGCCGTCGGCAATGTAGACCTCGTTGGCGACCGGATCGACGGAGATGTCGGCGGGGCGGCCCAGCCGCGTCACGTCGTTGCTCGCCGCACCGCGCGCCGGGTGGCCGATTTGCAGAATAAAGGCGCCGGCTTGGGTGAATTTCAGCACCTGTCCGTCATCGTCGCCATTTCCACCGACCCAGACAAAGCCTTTCGGATCGATATAAATGCCGTGTTCATTTCTGAACCAGTCATATCCCTTGCCGGGGCCGCCCCAGGCACGCAGCACGTTGCCGGCGGGATCGAACTCGATCACCGGCGGGGCAGGCACGCAGCAAATGCTGCGCGGCGGGTTCGATGCGGCGCCTTTTTCGTCCGGCGTGAGGCTGCCGGGGCGCTGGATGATCCAGACATTGTCCGCGCCATCGACCGCAACGCCGGAGACCTGGCCGAGAATCCAGTTGTGCGGCAACTGCTTTGGCCAGTACGGGTCCACCTGCATGCGCGGCGGGTCCGCCATCGCGGCACCGGCCGCCAGCAGCCAGGCCGACAGCGATATCAGAAGATATCCAAATTTCATTTGACGCCGAGCTTGGCTTTCCAATCATGATATACATCGATGTCGAGCCCGTCGGGATAGAAAAGATAACCAGGCACGTGGCCGGCCTGGTCGGTGACGCCGTACTGCCAGACGATCTGTTTGGTTTGGCGGTCGATCACCAGCACACGGTTTCGCCAGTCATCATTGAGAATGATGTTGCCGTTCGGCAGCTCCAGCGCGAGCGATGGATGGTTGAGCATCTGCTCGCCGGATTTGACCATGTATTCCCAGGTGATCTTGCCGGTGGCGGGGTCGAAGATCACCACCCGACCGGGCTTGGAATAATCCGCGACGATCACCTGTCCGTCATGGGTGGGATAGGCATCGGATGGGTAGCGAACATGCGGCGCGCGCATGCTCCATACCAGCTTGCCCGCGCGGGTGACGCGACTGATCCACGAATCGGGAATCTCGGTGATCAGCATGTCGCCGTTGGCCAGCGGCGTGACGCCGTTCGGCAGATTCAGAAAATGCGGAGGGTCGTGCCGGCAGGTGCCAGGCTGGCCCCATTGCTGCTTCAGCGTGGCCTGATCGCGGTCGATGAACATGATCCGGCAGTTGCGGATATCGGCGGTCACCACGGTGCCATCGGCGAGTAGATGCGCATCGTCAGGAAAGTTGAAATTCCGTGGCCCGGAGCCGCGTGTGTCAGGCGCGCCATAGCTCCAGGCGATCTCGCGGCTGGCATAGTCGATGATGTGGATGTCGTAATTATCCTCCTCGTTCACCATCAGGCTGCTGCCGTCGGGCGAGAAGAAAACGTCGTCATTGCCGCGATAGATGCGCAGATCCGGTGACGGAAACTCCCACACCACCCGCTTGTCAGGCGCGATCTCGATCAGCCGGTTGTTGCGTCGGTCCGCGATGACGATCGGGTATGGCAGAGGGCCGCTCCAGGCGGGTACCGGCTTTTCCGCCGTGCCGGTGGCCGGAGGTGGGGCCAATGTCTTGACCCCCGATGAAACCGCCCCGGCGCCGCGCATCTGCGGCGTAACAGAGACCGCCTTGCCGTCGTCCGGCCCCGCGGGGGCGGCCTGCGCGGTCATTACGAACGCAAGAAACGCCCCAACGACGCGAGAAATATTGAGAATCGGGCGCATGGCGCTGCCTTCGTGATGGTCAATTGCTGCGCTCATGCGATGGCGCCGATGCAACGGCATTGATCTGCATCAGGGCGAGCCAAAATGGCGCAATGCCACCGTGCGGGCTATCTGGAGCGTTGCGACAAATGCCACGGGATCAGCAGCCGCTCGGCGATCTCGA
>DAHWBL010000172.1 GCA_027323595.1 Acetobacteraceae bacterium
CCACGCGCGGGCCGCGTTCGGTGCTGGCGCTGGCGGCGGTGGCCGGCGCGACATCGAGCGCCAGCGCGATCCGCCGCGGGCCGAACCAGGTGCGCGGGTTGGTCGGGCCGAGCGGCGCCAGCGCCTCGCCGACCAGCCGGGACAGATCATCGGCGGCGCGCGCCTGCATGCGCGCCGGAATTTCCTCGCTGAACAGTTCCAGGAAAAACTCGACCATCAGCCGGCCTCACCGGCAAGCCAGGCCTCGCAACAGCCCTTCGCCAGCGCCCGCACCCGGCCGATATAGCTCGCGCGCTCCGCCACCGCGATCACCCCGCGCGCATCCAGCAGGTTGAACATGTGGCTGGCGCGGATGCACTGGTCATAGGCCGGCAAAGACAGGTTCCTGCCCAGCAGCGCGGCGCACTCGGCCTCGGCGTCGGCGAAATGGCGCGCCAGCATGTCGGTGTCGGCGGCCTCGAAATTATGCGCGGAGAATTCGCGCTCGTTGCGCAGGAACACATCGCCATAGGTGAGGCCCGCGCCGTTGAAATCGAGGTCGTAGACGTTCTCGACGCCCTGCACATACATCGCCAGCCGCTCCAGCCCATAGGTCAGCTCGCAGCTCGCCATGTCCACCGCGATGCCGCCAACCTGCTGGAAATAGGTGAACTGCGTCACCTCCATGCCGTCGCACCAGACCTCCCAGCCCAGCCCCCAGGCGCCCAGCGTCGGGCTTTCCCAGTCATCCTCGACGAAGCGGATATCATGCAGCTCGGGGTCGATGCCGATGGCGCGGTAGCTGTCCAGCAGCAAGGCCTGGCAGTCCGCCGGCGAGGGCTTCAGGATCACCTGATATTGGTAATAATGCTGCAACCGGTTGGGGTTTTCGCCATAGCGCCCGTCCGAGGGGCGACGGCAGGGCTGCACATAGGCGGCACGCCAGGGCCTGGGGCCCAGCGCGCGCAGCGTGGTGGCGGGGTGAAACGTGCCCGCCCCCATCTCCGCGTCATATGGTTGCAAAATGGCACAGCCCTGCGCCGCCCAATAGGCGTGCAGGCGAAGGATCAGGTCCTGAAACGAGGGGCGATCTGGCGACAAGCGAGCGGTTCCATCGACGAGCCCGGCCCGGATGGCGCGGTTGCGGCGCAACATACGGGCGGGGGGATGGAGGGGCAATCCGTCCGCCGCGCGTGGGTGGATGGCGGCGATGATGGGTCAGTACCGGGTGGTGAGGTCGGTCAGCCAGTCCGGTGAGTGATCGACGGCCCAGGTCTCCGCGACGCGGTCCAGCCCGCTCAGGATCGCCAGCGCCAGCAGCAGGGTCAGCATGCCCAGCAGCAGCCGGCCACCGCGCCCGGCGGCCAGCATCCGGCCCCGCCAGGCCAGCAGCGCCTGGCGCGACAGCATCGCCGCGCCCAGCAGCGGCAGCGCCACCCCCAGCCCGAAGGCGGCCATCACCGCGGCCACCGCGACCAGGTCCTGGCCGCGCGCGGCGAGCAGGGCGGCCGCCCCCAGCGTGGGCCCCGCGCAGGGCGACCACACCGCGCCAAGCAGCAGCCCGATGCCGAACTGCCCGCCCGGGCCGGACGGATCGACCCCGGCGAGGCGGCGATGCCCAATCCCGCCAAGCCGGCTGGCCACCAGCGCGAACCCCTCGGCGAGGCGCGGCACCAGCAGCACCAGCCCGATCCCCGCCAGCAGCAGCGCCGACAGGCGACGGAAAAAATCCTCGTCCAGCCCGATGGCGAAGCCGATGGTGGCGACGAACATGCCGACCGCGACGAACGACACCACCAGCCCGGCGATCAGCGCCGGCAGCCCCAGCCGGTGCCCGCCGGCGGCACCGGCGAACACCAGCGGCAGCAGCGGCAGCACGCAGGGCGACAGGATCGACAGCGCGCCGGCGAGGGCGGCGAGCGGCAGGCTGGCGATCGGCATGGGCGCGGTCGGCGACAGGCCGCGGATCAGGATTCCGTGGCGGAGACCAGCGCGCGCAGCTTGTCGGGGTCGGTAACGCCGGTGGCGCGGGTGCGCTCATCGCGACCATGATAGGCGATCAGCGTCGATTGCTTGTTCACCCCCAGCCGGGCGATCAGCTCCTTCTGGGTGTCGAAATCGATGCTGAGCACCAGCAGGTTGGCAAACGCCGGCTCCGCGTAGAGCCTGGACAGGATCGGCCGCTGCTTGGCGCAGGTCGGGCACCAGCTCGCCTCGATATAGAGCAGCACCGGCCGCCCCTCGGCCTGCGCCTTGTCGAACGCGGCCTGGTCCCATTTCTCGAAGCTGGCGGCCTGGGCGGTCCGCACATAGGCGACGGATGGCATGAGCAGGGCAGCAACAGCGGTCAGCGGCAGGGCGAAGGAGCGCATGGCAGAACATCTCCGATGGCTGTGGGTGCGGTCGAGACATGTATTCGCGGCGGGCGGGCGCAAGGTTACGCGCACGCGGCGGCGAACGAAAGCAACGGTTGCGAGCACCGGTTGCGCCGGGCCTGGCCACGAATTCGTTGGCAGGCCCCGCCGGCCCGTGCTATTTCGCGCCAGACCGATCCACCCACGAACCAGCGTTTCATCCATAAAACACCCACCACCAAAACACACCCGGAGGAACCCGCCAATGTCGTTCGATCTGCCCGAGGACCGCCTGTTCATCGGCGGGCAGTGGCGCCAGGGCCGCGGCGCGCCGATCCACTCGATTTTCCCCGCCGACGGCACCCTGAACCGGGTCATCCACGGCGCCTCCGCCGAGGACGTCGCCGACGCCATCGACCGCGCCGACACCGCCGCCAACGCCGCCTCCTGGCGCCGCCTGCGCCCGCATGAGCGCGCCGCCTTCCTCTACCGCATCGCCGACGGCCTCGCCGCCGCCGCCCCGCGCATCGCCTTCGTGCAGACCCGCGACACCGGCAAGACCCTGGCCGAAACCACCGCGCTCGCCATGAGTGCCGCCGGCACCTTCCGCTACATGGCCGCCAGCCTGGAGACCATGCAGGACGCGCTCACCCCGCCGCGCGGCGACTATCTCACCTTCTCGGTGCACGAGCCGCTGGGCGTCACCGCCGGCATCACGCCCTGGAACTCACCGATCGCCTCGGACGCGCAGAAAGTCGCCCCGTCATTGGCCGCCGGCAACGCCATCCTGCTCAAGCCGGCTTCCTGGAGCCCGCTGGTCTGCCTCGAACTCGCCCGCGTGATCGAGGCCTCGGGCCTGCCCGCCGGCCTGTTCTCCGCCCTGCCCGGCGGCGGCGCGGTGGTCGGCGACCTGCTGGTCACCCATCCGTCCATCCGCAAGGTCTCCTTCACCGGCGGCACCGAGGTCGGCCGCTCCATCGCCCGCAAGGCCGCCGACAAACTGATGCCGGTCTCGCTCGAACTCGGCGGCAAATCCCCCACCATCGTGTTCGACGACGCCGATCTCGACCTGGCCGTCGCCGGCGTGCTGTTCGGCGTGTTCTCCTCCACCGGCCAGTCCTGCATCGCCGGCTCGCGCCTGTTCGTGCAGCGCGGAATCCATGACCGCTTCATCGAAAAGCTCGTCGCCGCCACCCGCGCCCTGCGCGTCGGCCACCCGCTCGACACCACCACCCAGGTCGCGCCGCTGATCCACCAGGACCATCGCGCCGAGGTGGAGGCGCATGTCGCAGCCGCACTCGCCGATGGCGCCACCCTGCTCGCCGGCGGCGCCCGCCCCCAGGGCGCGGCGTTCGACGCCGGCAGCTACTACCTGCCCACCATCCTCGCCGGCCTGCCCAACACCGCCCGCCTCTGCCGCGAGGAGGTGTTCGGCCCGGTGCTCGCGGTGCTGCCCTTCACCGACGAGGCCGAGGTGATCGCCGCCGGCAACGACAACGACTATGGCCTGGCCTGCGGCATCTACACCACCGACTTCCCCCGCGCCTGGCGCGTCGGCCGCGCCATCGAGGCCGGCACCGTCTGGATCAACACCTACAAACAATTCTCCATCGCCACCCCCTTCGGCGGCGTGAAGCAAAGCGGCCTGGGCCGCGAAAAAGGCAGCGAAGGCATCCGCGCCTGGATGGCCCAGAAATCCATCTATTACGATCTCAGCGGCACCCCGCA
>DAHWBL010000456.1 GCA_027323595.1 Acetobacteraceae bacterium
GCAGATTGCCGCCGAACACCGCGACGGCCGCGCCGCAAATGGAGATGACGAGGCACCAGAGCAGGATGGACCCCTCGTGGTTCCCCCAGGTGCCGGTGATCTTGTAGATCAGCGGCGTCAGGCTGTTGCCGTTCTCGGCAACCGTCAGCACCGAGAAATCATCGACCACATTGCTCCAGGTCAGGCACAGCCACGCCGCCCCCAGCGCGATGAACTGGCCGATGGCGATGGCCGGCGCGGCCCCGATCAGCCGCGCGTCGCGCCGCCACGCGCCCCAGATCGGCAGGATCGCCTGGGCGAAGCCGATGGCGACGGCGAGCGCGAGCGCGAAATGGCCAAGCTCGGGGATCATCCGCCGGACTTCGCGTTCGCCTCGGCGGCGGGCACCGACAGCGTGTTCCAGGTGGAGGCCGGCGGCGGCGGACCCTTCTCCGGGTTCCAGTGGCCGGATTTCTTCAACGCCTCGGCAACTTCCTTCGGCATATAGGTCTCGTCATGCTTGGCCAGCACCTCCTGCGCGCGGAATGTGCCGTCCGGCGCGAGGCTGCCGAGCGTCACCACGCCCTGCCCCTCGCGGAACAGGTCGGGCAGGATGCCGATGAAATTCACCGTCACGGCGGCGGCGCCGTCGGTGACACGAAAGCTCGCGGCGGGCTTGCCGTCCTCGGTCGTGCGCCTGACGCTACCGGCCACCACCAGCCCGCCGAGGCGGACGCTCCGGCCAGGGCCGGGCGGCTCATGCAGCAGTTGCGACGGCGAGGAAAAGAACGCCACGTCGCTCGACAATGCCCACAGCGACAGCCCGCTGGCCGAGCCGAGGCCGAGACCACAGGCCAGCAGCACGATCAGGCGGCGGCGATTGCGAGTCATCCCACGTCCCTTTCCGGCGGCCCGTCAGCGCCGGCCGCGCGGGTCGATCGCGGCGAGGCGCCGCCGCGCCCGGCCCATCCGCGCCCAGGCATCCACGGCGAACCCGCCGGCAACCACCACGGCGATACCGTACGCCGCCATGATGTAGGTCAAGTGAGTCATGCCGCCATGTCCAGCCGCCCGCCGGCTTCCTGTTGCGCGCGCGCCATCAGCAGGCCGCGGATGCGCCGCTCCATCACCCCGGCGCGGGTGCGCGCCACCACGATCGCCGCGAAGCCGAACGACATGCCGAGGGCGGAAAACAGCAGCGGCCACAACATGCCGACATACATCGTCGGCGACCCCGTGAGCGTGATCGTCGCCGTCTGATGCAGCGTGTTCCACCAGTCCACCGAAAACTTGATCACCGGCAGGTTGACCACGCCGACCAGCGCCAGAATGGCGCCGGCGCGCGCGCCCCGCTCCGGGCTGTCGAACGCGCGGACCAGGGCGATATGGCCGAGATACAGGAAAAACAGCACCAGCACGGAGGTGAGCCTCGCATCCCACACCCAATAGGCGCCCCACATCGGCTTGCCCCAGAGCGAGCCGGTGACCAGGCACACGAACGTGAAGCCAGCCCCCACCGGGCCGATCTCCTCCGCCGCCAGATCCGCCAGCGGATGGCGCCACACGATCGAGAAGAACGAGCACCCCGCCAGCGCCGCGTAGCCCGCCATCGCCACCCAGGCCGAGGGCACATGCACATACATGATCCGCGAGGCATCGCCCTGCTGCCAGTCCGCCGGGGCGAAGCCAAAGCCCCACACCAACCCGGTTGCCGTAATCACGACCGAAAAAACCGCCAGCCAGGGCAGTGCCGGGCGGACGAGCCGCAAAAACCGCCCCGGATTCGCAAAGCGATGCAGCCAAGCACCGGCACTGCCGGTACGACCGGCATTCAGGACGTTTTCGTTCATCGGTTTCTAATAGGCGATGCAGTTAAAAATTTGAAGCGCCTGAATTTCAGGTTAAGGGTATTTCATGAAAAACCATTGGCTCGTGAAATCTGAACCCGACGCCTTCTCCTGGGCGCAGCAGGTAGAAAACCGGGTGGAACCCTGGACCGGCGTGCGCAACCATCTGGCCAAAAACCACCTCAAGGCGATGCAGCTGGGCGACCTGGCGTTTTTCTATCATTCCAACACCGGCCGCGAGATCGTCGGCATCGTGCAAGTGGTGCGCACCGCCTATCCCGACCCCACGGCGCACGACGGCGGCTGGGTCTGCGTGGATATGCAGGCGCTCAAGCCGCTACCCAGGCCGGTTTCGCTTGCCGCCATCAAATCCGACCCCAGATTCGAGAGCCTGGCGCTGGTCCGGCTCTCGCGGCTCTCGGTGGCGCCGGTCAGCCCGGCGCATTGGGCGCAATTATGTGAAATGGGAGGCGTGACATGCATGACATGAACGAGACGAGCGAGACGGCAATTTTGGGCGGCGGTTGCTTCTGGTGTACCGAGGCCGCCTTCACCGAGCTGCAGGGCGTCAGCGCCGTGCAGTCGGGCTATGCCGGCGGGGCGCTGCCAAACCCCACCTACAC
>DAHWBL010000178.1 GCA_027323595.1 Acetobacteraceae bacterium
AACATCCAGGTGATCTCCACCAGCGAAATCAAGGTGAGCGTGCTGATCGCCGCCGAATACACCGAGCTCGCGGTGCGCGCCCTGCACAGCGCCTATGGTCTCGATGCCGTCTAAGGGCGCCGCCGCGCCGGGGCCGTCTGAGAACGCCACCGCGCCGGCGCGCGCGCGGCTCGATGCGCTGTGGGCGCGCGGGCGCGACTTCCTGGGTACCGAGCTCGCCATCATGGGCGGCGCGATGAGCTGGGTCAGCGAGCGCCATCTGGTCGCCGCCATCTCCAACGCCGGCGGCTTCGGCGTGATCGCCTGCGGGGCGATGAACCCGGCACTGCTGGAGGCCGAGATCCTCGGCACCAAGGCGCTGACCGACCGCCCGTTCGGGGTCAATCTGATCACCATGCACCCGCAGCTCGACGCGCTGATCGCGGTGTGCCTGCGCCTGCATGTCGGCCATATCGTGCTGGCCGGCGGCATCCCGCCCGGCCCGGCGGTGCGCGCGGTCAAGGATGGCGGCGCGAAGCTGGTGTGTTTCGCCCCCGCCCTGGTGCTGGCCAAACGCCTGGTGCGCTCGGGCGCGGACGCGCTGGTGATCGAGGGCTCGGAGGCCGGCGGGCATATCGGGCCGGTGTCGCTGACCGTGCTGGCGCAGGAAATTCTGCCCGAAATGCGCGAGGTGCCGGTTTTCGTCGCCGGCGGGCTGGCGCGCGGCGAGGCGATCCTGGGGCTGCTGGAAATGGGCGCGGCGGGCGCACAGATCGGCACGCTGTTCGCCGCCGCCACCGAATCGATCGCGCATCCGAATTTCAAGCGCGCCTTCATCCGCGCCAACGCCCGCGACGCGGTGCCCAGCGTGCAGCTCGATGAGCGCTTCCCGGTGATCCCGGTGCGCGGGCTGGCCAACGAGGGCACCCGCCGCTTCCGCCAGGCGCAGGTCGAGCTGCTGGCCCAATTCGACGCCGGCGACATCACCCGCGAGGCCGCCCAGCTCGAAATCGAGCATTTCTGGGCCGGCGCGCTGCGCCGCGCGGTGATCGACGGCGACGTCGAAAGCGGCTCGGTGATGGCCGGCCAGTCGGTGGGCATGGTGCGCGCCGAACTGCCGGTGGCGCAGATCCTGGCCACGCTGGTCGATCAAGCGGTGGCGGCGCTGGCCGCCCGGCCGGCGGCCGGGCCCGGCTGAGATGGCGCCCACCCGCCGGCTGCTGGCGCGGCTGCGGGAGACGATGGCTGCCGGCCACGCGCCGCTGCCGCAGCTCGCCACCCTGATCGCCGACGAGCTGCTCGCCGAGGTCTGCTCGGTCTATGCCGCGCGTCCGGGCGAGATGCTGGAGCTGATCGCCACCCGCGGGCTGCGCCCCGAGGCGGTCGGGCGCACCCGGCTGCGGGTCGGCGAGGGCATCATCGGGCTGGTCGCCGCCACCGGCCGGCCGCTCAACCTCGCCGACGCGCAGAACCACCCGGCCTTCGTCTACCGCCCCGAAACCGGCGAGGCGCCCTATGCCTCGCTGCTCGCGGTGCCGGTGCGCCGCGCCGGGCGCACGCTGGGGGTGGTGGCGGTGCAGAACCGCGTCACCCGCCGCTACGACGACGATGAACTGGACGAGCTGGAAACCGCGGCGATGCTGCTGGCCGAGGTGCTGGCCGCGGCCGGCGCCACCGACACCACCGAGGAATCGCTCGGCGCGGCGCTGCCACGCCGCTTCCAGGCGACCGCGCTGGCACCAGGCCTTGCCATCGGCCCGGTGCTGGTGCTGGGCGCGGGCGCGGTGGTGCGCCGGGTGCTCGCCGACGATCCGGCCATCGAGATCGCCCGGCTCGACGCGGCGATGGCGGCGATGCAGCGCGGCGTCGATGAGCTGATCGCCGCCACCGCCCCGGCCGGCGAGGCGCCGCGCGAGGTGCTCGACGCCTACAAGCTGATCGCCGCCGATGCCGGCTGGCTGCGCCGCGTGCAGGAGGCGGTGCGCGGCGGGCTGTCGGCGGAGGCCGCGGTGCACCGCGTCGCCGACGATCTGCACGACCGCATGCGCCGCATCACCGACCCCTATCTGCGCGAGCGCCTGGCCGATCTGGAGGACCTCGCCGGCCGGCTGCTGAGCGCGCTCGGCGGCGACGCGCCGCCCGCCGTGGTGCCGCCCGGCGCGATCCTGCTCGCCCGCCGGCTCGGCCCGGCGCAGTTGCTGGAATGGCACGCCCGCGGCATCGCCGGGGTGGCGATCGAGGAAGGCAGCCCCGGCGGCCACGCCGCGATCCTGGCGCGCGCGCTGTCGATCCCGGTGCTGGGCGGGGCGCGCGGCATGCTCGAAGCCGCCGAGTCCGACGATCTGGCGGTGCTCGACGCCGATGACGGGCTGCTGATCCTGCGGCCCGAGGCGGATGTGATCGCCAGCTACGGCAACGCGCTGGAGGCCCGCTCGCAGCGGCTGGCCGGCTATGCGCGGCTGCGCGAGGCGCCCTCATGCAGCGCGGACGGCGTGAAGCTGCGCCTGATGCTCAATGTCGGGCTGGCGATGGAGCTCGACCAGCTCGACGCCACCGGCGCGGACGGCATCGGCCTGTTCCGCACCGAGATCGCCATGCTGGCGCGCGGCTCGATCGGCGATGTCGCCGAGCAGGCGGCGATCTATGCCCGCGTGCTCGACGCCGCCGGCGACCGCCCGGTGCTATTCCGCACGCTCGATCTGGGCGGCGACAAATTGCTGCCCGGCTCGGCCGCGCCCGAGGAGGAAAATCCGGCGATGGGCTGGCGCTCGCTGCGGGTCGGGCTCGATCGCCCGGCCTCGCTGCGCCGGCAGTTGCGCGCGCTGCTGCTGGCCGCCGGCGGGCGCGCCCTGTCGGTGATGTTTCCCATGGTGGCGACGGTGGGTGAGTTCCGCGCCGCCCGCGCGCTGCTGCTGGCCGAGGCCGCGCGCATGCGCCCCGCGCCGGCGCGGCTGGAGATCGGC
>DAHWBL010000012.1 GCA_027323595.1 Acetobacteraceae bacterium
GATCATGTTTTTCTGGAGATCGACGGCGTGGCACGAAGCGTTCTGGCGGAACATATCGCCGCGCCATCGCAGCCGGTCGCGGTGGCGGGTGACGCGGCGGTGGATGTGGCAAGCTGGCTTGCGGCACGCGGGGCTGATGTGATGCTGACCGACATCCGTGCGGTGAGTCCGGCCGCGATCGCCTTGGCCGCGCATCGACGTCTGTCCGGTGCGCTGGCCGCGCGGCCGGCGGTTCCGGTTTATGTCGAGCCGGCCCTGACCCGTGCGCCGGGGCGCGCGCCACGCCCTCTTCCGGCCTGATCGCCGATGTCCGGCCCTGACGCGAAGCCCCGTGCGGCGGATCGGGTCATGCAGGTGGGCCAGGCGCATGCGGCGGCACTTGCCGCCATTCATGAAGCGGCATTCCCGCGCGATGAAATCTGGAACCTGCGCGCGATCAGTGATCTGCTGGCGACCCCGGGTGTGCTTGGCTGGCTCGACCCTGCGGGGGGGATGCTGCTGGCGCGGATCGCGGCGGATGAGGCGGAAATTCTCACCTTGGCGGTGGTGCCGGCGGTGCGTCGCCGCGGCATCGCGCGCGGGCTGCTCAGCGTGGCCCTGGCGGAGTTGTCCCGGCTTGCCCCCGGTGCGGTGTATTTGGAGGTGTCGGTTCTCAATGCGGCCGCCGCCGGGTTATACGCAGGACTCGGCTTCAAGCCGGTCGGAGAGCGCGCGCGATATTACAGCGATGGCTCGGCGGCCCTGGTGCTGAAACTCAGCCTTTGCGAATGAGCACGACGACATCGCCGCTGGGTTCGGTGCGCGTGCCCAGAACCGTATGACCCTGCTCGACAGCAGTGCGAGGAACATTGGTCGCAGGTTCATCGCCGCGCAGGGTGATGGCGAGAATTTGCCCTGACATCAACTTGTCCAGAGCAAGGCGCGTGCGGACGAAGGTCATCGGACACCGGTCGGCGGTGATGTCGATGACAAGGTCGGCGGCAAGGTGGGGGCCGCTGGACTGTGTGATAACTTTTGTATTCATGTGAGTCCGGACAGAGGCCGGCGGATTTGCATTGCGCAATGAACCGCCTATGTCTATATAGGCGCAAGTCACGCTAAGCGAAAGGCCGCGCAATGACCGAGAATTCAGAGTCTCCTGATGTGCTTGGACTGACGGCGCAAATCGTCGCGGCGCATGTTTCCAACAATTCCATCCAGCCCGACGCTTTGCCGGCGCTGATCCAGGATGTTTACCGCACCCTGGCCAATGTCGGTCGCGAACAGGTGCCGGTGGATCGGCCGCAGCCAGCCGTTCCGGTCAAGCGGTCCGTTTTCCCGGACCACATCGTTTGCCTGGAGGACGGCAAGAAGCTCAAAATGCTGAAACGGCATTTGAAGACGGCGTACAATATGTCGCCTGAGCAGTATCGTGAACGATGGGGCCTGCCGCCAGAATACCCGATGGTGGCGCCGAATTATGCCCGGCATCGTTCATCGCTGGCAAAAAAAATTGGTCTTGGCACCAAGCCGCGGGTACGCGGCGGCAAATAAGCCCCCCGTGCTTGTCCGCGTGCTTGTGGCGTCCTGTTTTTGTGATGTCGGCCGTTGACCTGACATAGGGCCGGGCGGGCGTCGGCTCGACAGCACGGGGTGCTTTCGGCTACGCCGTCAGCCGCGTGCTGCGTCGCCGCATCCTGTCCGTGCGTCCTGGGACCATCATGGAAACCCGTATCGAGCGTCTGTGCATCGACCGAGGTCTCAAGATGACCGGCCAACGCCGCGTCATCGCCCGCGTGCTGTCCGACGCGGAAGACCATCCCGATGTCGAAGAGCTATACCGGCGGGCAAGTGCTCTGGACGGGCGCATCTCGATCGCCACCGTGTATCGAACGGTCCGCCTGTTGGAGGAGCGTGGTATTCTCGCCCGGAGGGATTTTGGCGGGGGGCGTGCGCGCTATGAGCCCACCGAACACGGGACCCATCATCATTTGATCGATATCGAATCCGGCCGGGTGATCGAATTCGCCGACCCCGAGCATGAACGGGTGATCACCGAGATCGCCGCCCGCCTTGGCTTCAACCTCGTGTCTCATCGGCTGGAGCTGTTCGGCCGCAGGATCGACGTGCCTGCGCGCGATACTCCCGCCGTTGCGGGCCGCAAAGCCGCCGGACCGCCGTCGGATGTTTCTTCGCGTCAAGTCGATCCATGAGCCAGACATCAATTCAGCCCAATGTCGTTGGTGCCTCCGACCCCGAGCAGCATGGGTTTGGTGAATTGCGCTCGGGCCAGCTTGGCGTTCGCCTGGCCAACACCCCGGCGGAGATCGATGCGGTGCAGGCCCTGCGCTACCGGGTTTTCTACAGCGAGATGGGCGCCCACCCCTCGCCCGAGACCCTCGCGTCCGGGCGGGACCGCGATCTGTTCGACCAGGTTGCCGATCATCTGGTGGTGATCGATCACGCGCGCGGCGATGGTGCCGAGGCCGTGGTCGGAACCTATCGGCTGATCCGCCAGGAGGCGATTGCCTCGATCGGGCATTTCTACTCGGCCGCCGAATATGATCTGGGCAATCTGATCGCGTTTCCGGGCCGTCTGCTTGAGCTCGGCCGGTCTTGTGTCGATCCGGCCTATCGCGGGCGTGCCGCCATGCAGTTGATGTGGCGCGGGCTCGCCGCCTATGTGTTTCGCAACGACATTGCGCTGATGTTCGGCTGCGCCAGCCTGCATGGCACGGACCCCGAGGCGCTCGCGACCGAGCTGTCCTATCTGTATCATCACCATCTGGCGCCGCCGGCGTTGCGCCCGGTGGCGCTGCCGGACCGATACGTCGATATGCGGCGCATCGATCCGGCCAGGATCAATCCACGCAAGGCGGTGCTGTCCCTGCCGCCGCTGATCAAGGGCTATCTTCGCCTGGGTGCCTATATCGGTGACGGGGCGGTCATCGATGCGCAATTCAACACCATCGACGTCGCTGTCGTCGTCAAGACCGATCTCGTGACGGAACGCTATAATCGACATTATCGGCGCGATTCAGCGGACGCCACATGATGCACGGCACTGTCGTGATGACTGCCCCGGAGCTTGCCCCCGAGGCCGTGACCCTGCTGACGGATGCGGGCCTCGCGATCGTCTATATGCGGCCGTTTCCATCCGCGGGCGAGGTCGCCGATGTCGTGCGCAAGCACCAGGCGGTGGCGGTGATCTGCCGACAGGGCAGGGTCAATGGCGCGGTCATGGACGCGTCCGCCGGGCTGAAGATCATCGCGCGCCACGGCGTTGGCATGGATGAGGTCGATCTCGATGCCGCGCGGGCGCGGGGTCTGCTGGTCTGTCGCGCGCCGGGGTCGAACAGCGTCGCGGTCGCCGAGCATACGATCGCGCTCGTGCTTGCCCTGGCGAAGGATATTCTGCCGCTCGCGGCCTCGGTGGCGCAGGGAGGCTGGCGGGCGCCTGGCGCGCAATTGCGCGATATCGCCGGGCTGCGTCTGGGCCTGGTCGGCTTTGGGCCGATCGGGCAAAGGGTCGCGCGGATGGCCATGGCGCTCGGCATGGAGGTGGCGGCGACCCACCCCTCGGGGACCCAGCAAGGTGCCGGGGCAGCATCGCGTGATCCAGACCACGTCCCGAGGCTCGCCTTCGATGGGTTGCTCGCGCGCAGCGATGTGGTGTCGCTGCATTGCCCGCTGCTGCCGCACACGCAGGGGATGATCGACGCGCGGGCGCTGGAACTGCTGCCGCCGGGTGCGCTGCTGGTCAACACCGCCCGCGGCGGGCTGCTTGACGAGGTCGCGGTGACGCGCGCGCTTGATTCCGGCCAACTGGGCGGGGCCGCGCTGGACGTGTTCATCGATGAGCCGCCGGCGCCGGACCATCCTTTGCGCCGGCATCGGCGGGTCATCTGCACGCCCCACGTTGCCGGCGTCACCGCATCGTCGATGCGGGCGATGGGGATGATGGCTGCCCAATGCGTGATCGCCGCGCTGGCCGGCGCCGCCATCCCTCCTGAGCGTGTGGTGGTTCCCGCGGGGATCGCGTAATGCGGCTGACATGGCCGGACGTGACGCGGGCGCGCCGCTGGCGGGCGGATTTGGTCTCGATCGCGCTTGGGGCCCTGGCCGCCGCGGCGCTGCCGCCGGTCCATGCCATCCCGGTTTTGCTGATCTGTGTTCCGGGGCTGCTGGCGCAGATCGCGCGCAGCCCGAACGCCTGGGGGGCTGCCCGGCGAGGCTTCTGGTTTGGCTTTGGCCTGCATCTGCTCGGGCTTTATTGGATCACCGAAGCCATTCTGTTCGAGGCCGCTCGGTTCTGGTGGCTGGTGCCGATCGCGGTTCCAGCACTCGCGGCGGTGCTTGCTCTGTTCATCGCGGCACCGTGCGCGCTCGCCTTTTGCGCACGCGCGCCGATGTCCAGGCTGCTGGTGCTTTCCGGCGGCTGGGTGTTTGGCGACCTCGCGCGGCAGTTCGTTCTCACCGGATTTCCGTGGAACCCGCTTGGCAGCGTCTGGGCGATCCCTGGGCCGGTCGGCGATGCGTTCATCCAGCCTGCCGCCATTTTCGGTGTCGCGGGTCTGACCCTGCTGACCCTGCTGTGGGCCGGGTTGCCCAGCCTTGGGCAGGGACGCTGGGGGCGGGGATGGTGGTTTTTCATCGTCGCGTCGCTCTCGGTGTGGGCGGGGATCGGCAAGACGATGCTCACCGGCCCAACCGCGCCGGCGCCGGGGATCAAGGTCGCCTTGGTGCAGGGTGCGATCGAGATGGGTGGTAAATTCGATCGCACGCGGGCGAGGGATTTGTTCGAGCGCCATCTGGAGCTGAGCCGCCGCGGGGTTCTGTCCGCGGGCGGTGCGCCGGTGGTCGTGGTTTGGCCCGAAACGGCCAGCACCTTCCTGCTGGACATCGACCCCGGTGCGCGCGCGGCCATCGCCGAGGCCGCCGGCGCCATGCCGGCCCTGATCGGGGGCATTCGCTTTGATGCGCAGCGCCAGCCTCGCAACAGCCTGTTCGTGATCGACGGCGCGGCGGCGCCGGATGGGATTTATGACAAATGGCACCTGGTGCCGTTTGGTGAGTATGTCCCGCACTGGCTGCCGTTGCCGGTCCAGGTTATTCCGGGCGCCGGCTTTGCTCCCGGCCCCGGCCCGCGCACCTTGCACCCGGCCAACATTCCGCCGGTGAGTCCGATCATCTGCTATGAGGCCATCTTCAGCGGCGAGATCATCGACCATGCCGATCCGCCGGCCTGGATCGTGAACGTCACCAACGACGCATGGTTCGGCGACAGCGCCGGCCCACGCCAGCATCTTGCGGCTGCCCGCCTGCGCGCGGTGGAGGAAGGGCTGCCGGTGATGCGCGCGGCAAACACCGGCATCACGGCGGGCTTTGACGCGCACGGCCACGAGCTGGGGAGGTTGCCGCGCAATATGGCCGACGTGCTGGTCCTGGAACTGCCTGGGCCGTCTGCCTCGACGATATTCGCCCGTTTCGGCCTGAAGGTTCCAGCCGTGCTCGCCGCGCTGGTGCTGCTGGGTGGCATCGTTCTCGATCGCCGTCGCGCCTGACCCCTGCGGTCGGACCGGAAGCCACTTGGGCCGTTTAACAATTGCCGGTTGTAGGATTCACGGTAAATTAACGATGGATAAACGCTTTTGGCCTTGGCGGATCGGGTATTGTCCCTCCAGGGCTGTCGTGTTAATGTTTTTTAGACAATCCTCAAGGTCGCAGCTTGTCGGCCCGGAGGAAAATCGATGAGGGGATTTGTGATGGCCGAGGATGTTTCACGCTTCGATCCGCCGGCGCCGGAGACCCGCGCCAGCCCGATCGACGTGCATGTCGGCTCGCGAATCCGCTTGCGCCGGACGCTGCTTGGCATGTCGCAGGAGCGGCTGGGCGAGGCGCTGGGGCTGACCTTCCAGCAGGTGCAGAAATACGAGCGTGGCATGAACCGTGTTTCCGCGTCACGGCTGTTCGATCTCGGCCGGATTCTGGATGTGCCGATCAGCTTTTTCTATGACGAGATGTCCGGTGCTGCCCCGGCCGCCGCCCCGGCGATCCAATTGCCGGTGGCGGGCCTGGCCGAGGCGCAGGAGGGGTTCGCGCCCGCCGATGAAAACCTGAATCGGCGCGAGACGTTGGAGCTGGTGCGCGCTTATTATCGGATCACCGACGCGGCGGTTCGCAAGCGCGTTTTCGAACTGATCAAATCGATGGGACCGATCGACGCTTGAGGCGGTTCACCCGCGCCGGGACGATCACGACCGCCAAAGCGGCTCCTTCATCCGGTCGAGCAGGCGTTCGTGAGCGGCGGCTTCCAAGTCGGTGACCTGCATTGGATGCGGCACCCGTTCGCCGACCGGTGCGTATTGGGCGACCGTGGCCTGCTTTGTCGCTACTTCGAGGGTGAGGCCGCGCTGCCGGCCGCCGGTGAGCTCGATATAGACATCCGCGAGCAGGCGGCAATCGAGCAGGGCATTATGCGTGCCGCGTTCCGATAAATCGATCTCGAAGCGCCGACACAGCGCATCGAGGCTGTTTGGCATGCCGGGAAACCGCCGCCGCGCCAGCGCATAGGTGTCGACCATGCGGGTGCGATCGAGCGATGGCAGATTAACCCGCGCCAGCTCCGCGTCGATGAAGCCGAAATCGAACGCGGCGTTATGCGCGATCAGAGCGTCAACCGGGCCGATGAATTCCAGGAACGCGTCCGCGATCTCGGCGAACCGCGGCTTTCCCTTCAGGTCCGACCAGGTGAAGCCATGCACGCGGGTGGCATCGGCGGGGATGTCGCGCTCCGGGTCGATCAGTGCGTGAAACTGCCGGCCGGTGGGAAGGTCGTTGTCCAGCTCCAGGCAGGCGATCTCGATCACGCGGTCGCCGTGCAGCGGATCGATGCCGGTGGTTTCGGTGTCAAAGACGATGCTGCGTTTGAGAATGGAGGTCATGGCCTTGCCTTGTCAGCGCGTGTCACGAAGTCGGTCAAGCAGCCGCGCCAGTTGCGCCTGCGCATACCGCCGCGACAGGCCGGTCTTGATAACATAATCCGCCCGTCGGCAGCGTTGCCGATCGGGCAATTGCCGCGCCAGGACGGCGTCGATCTGCTCGGTGGTGAGCGCTCGACGGGCCCGCACCCGCGCGCGCTGCACCGGGCCCGGCGCGGAGACCGCCATCACCTGATCGACCCTGCGCGCGCCGCCGGTCTCGAACAGCAACGGTATGTCCAGCACCGCGATCGTCGCGCCATGACGCCGCGCGCGTGCGACGAACGCGCGCTCGCATGCGCGCACCATCGGATGCATCACCGCTTCCAATCGTTGCAGCGCGCGTGGATCGCCAAGTGCCACCGCGCGCAGCCTGTCACGGTCCAGCCGGGCGTCGCGCACCGTTCCCGGAAAGGCCGCCTCGATTGCTGGCAGCGCGCGACCGCCGGGCTGTTGCAGCGCATGCACCGCCGCGTCGGCATCGAACACCGGGATGTGTTGTTGGCGAAGCAGTTTGGCGATGGTTGATTTGCCCATTGCGATGCCGCCGGTCAGCCCGATTATTTTCACGTCCTCCGCCCTTCGCGTTCGCGCCATTTGGCGGCTCATCCGGCATGGACGATCCTGCCCAGAAAGTCGCGCAGCCGCTGGGTCTGAGGATCGTCGAACAGGCTGGCCGGTATGCCCTGCTCCAGTATTTGCCCATCATCCATGAAAATCATCCGGTCCGCCACGCGGCGCGCGAAGCCCATTTCGTGTGTGACCACCACCATGGTCATGCCCGTCTGGGCAAGTTCGATCATGCAATCCAGAACCTCCTGGATCATTTCCGGATCGAGCGCGGAGGTGGGTTCGTCAAACAGCATGATGCGTGGCTGCATCGCGAGCGCACGCGCGATCGCGACGCGCTGCTGCTGCCCGCCGGATAATTGGGCCGGGTATTTATGCGCCTGTTCGGGAATGCGGACCCGCTCCAGAAACGACATCGCCAGCGCTTCGGCCTCGGCCGCGCCAATGCCGGGCACCCGCATCGGCGTGAGCGTGCAATTTTGCAGGACGGTCAGATGGGGGAAAAGATTGAAGTTCTGGAACACCATCCCGACATGTCGGCGGACCGTGCGTAGGGCCGCGATGTCGTCGGTCAATTCCACGCCGTCCACGGTGATCTGGCCCGAATCATGCCGCTCCAGCCGGTTGAGACAGCGAATGAGGGTGCTCTTGCCCGAACCGGACGGCCCGCAGACCACAACCCGTTCGCCGGACGCGACCTGCAACGAGATGTCGCGCAGCGCGACATGCGCGCCGTAGGATTTGCGCACATGCTCCATCACGATCGCCGCACCGGTCATGTCGCCTCCAGTCTGCGCGAGGATGCCGACAGGAAAAGACTGAACCCGAGATAGACCGCGCCGAGCGCCAGATAGACCTCGTTGCCAAATCCCTGCCAGGCCGGATCGGCAAGCGCGACCTTTCCGGCGGTGAGGAAATCAAGAATGCCAACGATCAGAACCAGCGACGTGTCCTTGAACAGTCCGGTGAAGATATTGACCAAGGATGGTATCACCAGACGCAGCGCCTGCGGCAAAATGATCCGCCGTTGGGTCTGCCAATAGGATAGTCCTAATGCTTCGGCGGCCTCAAATTGACCCTGGGGCAATGCCTGCAGGCCGCCGCGGACGGCTTCGGCCAGGTAGGCCGCGGCGAACAGAATGATCACCACCTGGACACGCACGAGCTTGTCGAAATTCATGCCGGCGGGCAGGAACAGCGGCAACATGACGCTTGCCATGAACAACAGGGCCACCAGGGGAACGCCGCGAATGACCTCGATGTAGATCACGCACAGCAATCGAATGGCTGGCAAGGTGCGCGCGCGGCGCCCAAGAGCAACCAGGACCGCGAGAGGGAACGCAAGGACGCAGCCCACCGACGACAGCAACAGGGTAATTGGCAAACCACCCCACTGGTCCTGGGGAACCAGCGGCAGCGGGGCGAAGCCACCGCGCATCAAGACCAGCACAAGCGCGAGGGCTGCCACCCACAGCCCGGCCAGCGCGGGCCGCCAGCTATAGCGTGAGGCGGACGCACCAAACAGCGCGACGAAAATTCCGATCACGACAGCGGGGCGCCATTGTTGCTCGTAAGGGTAACGCCCGAACAGGATGAAGCGATATTTTTCCGTCAAAACCGCCCAGCATGCGCCGCCGTCAAGCTGACATTGCTTCGGTCCCGTGTCCCAGCCGTGTCCGCGGATCACCGCCCAGTCAAACAGCGCCGCCCCGGCTTGCCACAATGCGAGCACGAGAACGATGGTTGCCAGGCCGCTCCACCAATTCCTGGGACCGAGCCTTCGCAATGCCGCGATCATCGTGCCCATCGCCGTGCAAGGACGCGCTCGATGCTGCCGACGCAGGCACTCGTGATGAGGCTGATGGACAGGAAGAACGCCATGATCAGTGTGATGGTCTCGATTGATTGTCCGGTCTGGTTCAAGGTGGTTTCGCCGATCGACATCACGTCCTGATATCCGATTGCGACGGCCAGTGTCGTGTTCTTGGTGAGGTTGAGATATTCGCCGACCAGCGGCGGCAAGATAACCCGCATCGCCTGCGGAAATATGATGCGCCGCACCGTCGGCAACCAACCGATGCCCAGCGCACTGGCCGCTTCCCATTGCCCTTTTGGCACTGCCTGCAGTCCGGAGCGAACGATTTCTGCGATATAGGCGGAGGTATAGATCACCAACCCGACGACCAGTGCCAGGAACTCCGGCGTCAGCGTGACGCCACCGACAAAATTGAAGCCGCGCAAGTGCGGGCGATCAATGTTGGGAAGCGCGTCTGGCACGAGCAGCGCAATGATCGGAAAAATCAACAGCAGCAAAAGAAGATATCGCGAGAACCGAATCGCCGAGAGTGTCACGACGGCCACCAACATCGCAGCCGCAAGCAGATGCTGGTCCCA
>DAHWBL010000014.1 GCA_027323595.1 Acetobacteraceae bacterium
CCCAAAGCGGAACACCTGGGTCACGTCACCGTTGTATTTGATCACCGGAAAGCCAAGATCGAGATTGATCAGCCCGAACGGCGTGTTCCAGCCGACACCGACGCCCACGCTCGCGCGCGGCAAGGGGTTGTTCGCAAGCAACGTCCCCGGAATATATTTCGAGGTCTGCGACAACGCGCCGACATCGATGAACGCCCGTCCGGTCAGCCCCAGATCCTGCGAGATCGGCAGCGGAAAATGCAGCTCGGTGGACTGCGTCCAGATGAAATTGCCACCCAGGCTGTCACCGCTGATCAATTCGTGCGGACCCGCGCCGGCGATCTCGAAGCCGCGCAGATTGTCGCCACCCAGGAAGAACCGGTCGATCACGTCGGTCTGCTGGCCATTGAGACTCGCCAGATAGCCGCTGCCGGCGGTGAACTGGAGCCCCCAGTCGGAATTGCCGCTGAAGTAATCGAGCGGCACCCAATAGCCCGCATCCACGCGCGAACGCACATAATCCACCGTGCCGCCAAGCCCGGCATAATCCGCGCCCACCCGCAACAGATACCCCGCATGCGGGGTGAGCCGGTTGTCGCGGTAATCGAGTTGGACCGAGGTGCCGAGCTGCGACAGCACCGAATTGCCAGCCTGATCCTGGATGTAGGCCGAAGCGAAACTCTGCACGCCATACACGCTTCGCGCCACGATCGAATAATTCCAGCTCTGGCTCAGATGGGCGTTGTAGGCGTAGCCCATCCGCAAGGTCGCTCCGAGACGATTTTCATTATACTCGGCGATGAACTGGTTGTTGTTCACGATGTCGAAAAGATCGAACCCGGCCGACAGGTCGCGACCAAGGAAATACGGATCGGTGACCGAGGCGGAAATCTGCGTCTCGAACTGCGCGACCAGCCCGTTGATGCCGGCATCGATGCCGGTGCCGACCAGATTGCGCTCATGCAGCCCGACATTGACCAGCGGGCCGATGTCGGTCGAATAGCCGCCGCCCAGCGAAATCTCGCCGGTCGCCTTGTCCTGCACGTTCAGGTTGACGATGGTGCGGTCCGGCGCGGTGCCCGGCCCGGACACCAGATCGACCTTGTCGAAGAACCCCATATCCTGCAGCCGCTGCCGCGAATCCCGCAGCAGGTCGGCGTTGAACGGATCGCCTTCGCTGACCAGCATCTCGCGGCGGATCACGCTGTCGCGGGTGCGCGTATTGCCGGTGACATTCAGCCGCTCGACATAGACATGCGGGCCGTCCGTCACGTCGAAGCGCAGATCGATGATGTGCCCCTCGGCCTTGCGCGACACCCGCGGCGTCACCTCGACAAACGGGTTGTCGCGATCGCGCGCCGCCGCCGACAGCGCCTTGACCATGCGCTCCACCGCATCGCCATCGTACCAATCCCCGGATTTGATCTCCAGGATCGGCTTCAGCGAATCGGCGGTGACGTTGCGCAGCTTGCTGTCCACATCGACCTTGCCGACATGGTAGCGCGCGCCCTCGTCGAGCACATAGGTGACCAGGAACGAGCGCCGATCAGGCGACAGTTCGGCGGTCGTATCCACCACCTTGAAATCGGCATAGCCGTTCTTGAGATAGAACCGCCGCAGCAGCTCCTTGTCGAAGCCGGTGCGCTCGGCATCATAGCTGTCGGAGGTGGACAAGAACCGCCACCATGCCTCCTCGCGGCTGTTGATCACCTCGCGCAGCCGGTCCTCGCTGAACTCGTGATTGCCGACAAAGGCGATCCGCCCGATCAGCGTCGATTCGCCGTCGGTGATCTCGAACACCACATCGACGCGGTTGTGATCCAGCCGGATGATCTTCGGCTCCACCGTCGCCGCGTAGTGGGATTTCTTGGCGTAGGCATCCAGAATCCGCTGCCGGTCCGCCTGCGCGGTCTGCGCCGAATAGACCGCGCGCGGCTTGAGCTGAACCAGCGGGCGCAGATTGTCGTCGCTGATGGTGTGGTTGCCCTCGAAGGCGATGCGGTTGACGATCGGGTTCTCCACCACCCGCACCAGCAGCGTCGAGCCGTCGCGCACCAGCTGCACGTCGCTGAACAGCCCGGTCGCATACAGCGTCTTGAGGCTGCGATCGATACGATCGGCGTCGAACCCGTCGCCAGGCTGCACCGACATGTAGTTGATGATGGTGCCGGTCTCGATGCGCTGGTTGCCCTCGACCCGGACCGCGCTGATCACCCCGCCAGACTGCACCGGCGCCGACTGCACCGGCGCTTGCTGCACCGGCAGCGACGGCGCGGCGGCGACCGGTGCGGCGCGGGCGGTGCCGCGCGGCTGCGCGCCGGCACCCACCGCCAGCGTGACCGTCAGAAGAATGCCGACAACGGCGGAACCCAGGCGAAGCAACGACAAAGGCGCATTCCCAAACTTGACGCCGGGCACCGCGCCGCGGCCCCCGATCGCGCCACGCGGCAACCCCGCTGGCTGGCAAAACCGCTGGATCAAACAAGAAAGCGGACAGGGCGACCCCCATCCGCTTCCGGTCTGGTCACGGGCACAGGCTCTAGCCCGCTTCGCCGCCCGCATCAAGCAGTCGCGCGCGCCGCGCGACCGCCCCGGCGATCAGCCGATCAACCGATCAGCCCGCTCACCCAGCGCACCACGCCCAGATGGCTGAGGTCATTCCAGGTGACGAACACGCCGAGCGAGATGATCACCGCGAAGCCGGCACGGAACCCATATTCCATCGCCTGCCGCGGCACCGGACGCCCGAGCAGCGCCTCGGCCGCGCAGAACAACAGATGTCCACCATCCAGCACCGGGATCGGGAACAGATTCATCAACCCCAGGCTGACCGACAGCAGCCCGACCAGGGAGATCAGCGGCACCAGGCCCATCGACGCCGCCTGGCCGGACAATTGCGCGATCCGCAGCGGCCCTCCCAGATCGTCGGTGCCGCGCCGACCCGTCAGCATCTCGGAAATCCCCGCCAGGGTCTGGGTGGTGATGTCCCAGCACTGCTCGGCGCCGGCCAGAACCGCCATCGGCGGGCTCATCTGTTCCAGCTCGAGCTGCGACCCGCCAATGCCCAGCATGCCCGGCGGCTGCGCGCCCTTCGGCCGGATGCCGATGGTCACGTCGATCACCTTGTTCTCACCGTCGCGGGTGACCACCAGCTTCATCTGCGCGCCAGGGCGGTTGCCGACGATCTGCTGAATGTCCTCGAACCGCGTCACCGCCGCGCCATCGATCGCCACCACCCGATCGCCGGGCAGCAGCCCGGCCTCGGCCGCCGCCGACCCCGGCACCACCGAACTGATCAGCGAACTCGCCACCGGCTTGCCGACGGTCATGAACAGCCCGGCGAAAACCACCATCGCCAGCACGAAATTGGCGATCGGCCCCGCGGCGATGATGATCGCCCGCGAGCCGACGCTTTTGTCATGGTAGGTCTGGCCGGGCTTCCAGGACGCACGCACCTCGTCGGACACGTCCTGCGGCCGCTCCTGGCCATGCAGCTTCACGTAGCCGCCCAGCGGCAGCCAGCCGATCTTCCAGGCGGTGCCGCGGCGGTCGGTCCAGGAGGCGAGCGGCCGGCCGAACCCGATCGAGAACGCTTCGACATACACGCCGCGCCAGCGCGCCGCGAGGTAATGACCAAGCTCATGCACGAACACGAGAATGCTCAACACCGCGACGAACGCCACCACGGTTTGAACCCGATCAGCACCACCGGAGAACAGGCTTTGGATCAAATGCATCTCAAAACGCTCCACGCCACCAGAATTTTTCAGGCAGCAAGACGCCCGACATAGTCGTCGGCCACCCGCCGTGCCGCTGCATCGTGCCCCAAAACGGCGGGAAGATCATCAGCCAAGGGCGATCCTAACGTGTCCATGACGAAAGATACAAGAGAAGATATGTCTAAAAACCCTATCTTTCTCTCTAAAAACGCACCAACCGCTACCTCGTTCGCCGCCGACAGGATCGTGCTCGCCGCGCCGCCCGCCCGCAGCGCCTGCCGCGCCAGCCCAAGCGCCGGAAACAGATCCAGATCGGGGGCGGCGAATTCCAGACGCCCCACCGACGCCAGATCGAGCCGCGGCGCCGCCGTGTGCAGCCGCTCCGGCCAGGCCAGCGTGTGGGCGATCGGAATGCGCATGTCCGGCGCGCCAAGCTGCGCCAGCACGCTGCCGTCGCGGTAGCACACCAGCCCGTGCACCACCGATTGCGGGTGCACCAGCACCTCGATCTCGGATTCATCGAGCCCGAACAGCCGCGCCGCCTCGATCACCTCCAGCCCCTTGTTGAACAGGGTCGCCGAATCGATGCTGATCTTCGCCCCCATCGACCAGACCGGATGGCGCAGCGCCGCCTCCGGGGTGGCCTGGCGCATCTGCTCGCGCGTGGCGGTGCGAAACGGCCCGCCCGAGGCGGTCAGGATGATCTTTTCAAGCTGCGCGCGGTTGCCGTCCGCCAGCGCCTGGAAAATCGCGTTATGCTCGGAATCCACCGGCAGCAGGGTCGCGCCCGCCGCCGCCACCGCGCGCAGCATCACGTCGCCGGCGCAGACCAGCGCCTCCTTGTTGGCCAGCGCGATCGCCCCGCCGCGCCGGATCGCCGCCAGCGTCGCGCCCAGGCCAGCCGCCCCGGTGATCGCGGCCATCGTCCAATCCACCGGCTCGGCCGCCGCCTGCTCCGCCGCCGCCTGGCCACAGGCCGCCATGATGGTGGTGCCGGCCAGGGCCGCGCGCAGCTCCTCATAGCCGGCCGGGTCACAGATCACCGCGATCTCGGCCCCCAGCGCGCGCGCCTGTTCGGCCAGCAGCCCGGCCCGCCGCCCGGCCACCAGCGCACGCACCCGAAACCGCCCGGGCGCGGCCAGGAGCAGATCGATCGTGCTCGACCCGATGCTGCCGGTACTGCCCAAGATCGACACAGTCTTAACCGACGCGGTCGTGGCGGTGCGAACCGGACTCGTCATGGCCGACATCGTGGCCGAGTTCGTGGTGACCGTATTCATGAAATATTTTTCAACTCCAGCACAGCCCCGCCCCCGCACCGATCGCCGGCACGCCGCGCGACATCACGCAACTCATTTCCATAAATAGGATGCGCCGCCGAAAATCCAGGCCAGCGCCGCCGCCGCGGGTGCCGCCGTCAGCACGCCATCGAGCCGATCGAGCAGGCCGCCATGGCCGGGAATGAGCCGCCCGGAATCCTTCACCCCGGCCCGGCGCTTCACCCAGCTCTCCAGCAGATCCCCGCCCTGCGCCAGAACCGACAGCACACCGGCCACCACCGCCGCCGCGCCCGCCGCCCCGCCAAGCGACGCCACCAGCGCCACCGCCACCGCGATGGCGAGCAACAGCCCACCCGCCGCGCCGGCCCAGCTCTTGGCCGGAGAGATCGCCGGCGCCAGCCGCGGACCGCCGATCCAGCGCCCGGCCAGATAGGCGCCGATGTCGCTGCCCCACACCACCAGCAGCACCAGCAGCACACCGCCAAGGCCCCCCTGGGTCGCGCGCAGCCACACCAGCGCGATCACCGGCAGTCCGAACCAGGCCACCCCGGCCACCAGGTCCCGACGCCGCCAGGCCAGCCACACCGCCAGCGCCAGCACCGGCAACGACGCCAGCGCGAGCCCCGCCCGTCCCGCCGCGGTCAACACCAGCATCACCACCAGCGCGCCGGCCATCGCGGCGGCCGGCGCCACCCGGCCAGGCAGGCACATCCGCGACC
>DAHWBL010000016.1 GCA_027323595.1 Acetobacteraceae bacterium
CGCCGCCGCGGTGTTTCCGCCGAACCACATCAAATACGATCTTGCGCGGATTGATCCGCGCGCAAACGACGCCTCGGTACAGCTCAGCGAAGTGGCCCGTGACAAGAAGCTGATCTATTCAAATTATTCCGGAGCCGGCGCCGCGGCGGTGGTGAAAAGCTACGCCAATCTCGGCCTGGAGCAGCCGTTGCTGATCAGTTATGCGAACATCTCGGATGCCTTCATCGCACTGATCAAGGCCGACATGCCCCAGCGCCTGCTCGGCACCGCGATACGCGCGGTCTCGCCCGAACTGATCATGGACCCGGCACAGCGCCGTCACCTCGTCGAATTCCAGCATTCCTACGAAGCCTGGAGCCACGATCGCGCAGACAGCCTGACCTTGCAGGGGCTGATCCTGGCGGACGTCGCCGAGGCGATCCTGCGGCAGGTGCCCAACCCGGCTGATCCCGTTGCGGTCAGGCATTTTCTGGAAACCACGCCGATCTCGAGCGTGCAGACCATCGCCTTCTCGCCGCAGCGCCATATCGGCATGGGTGCCGATGGGATCGCCATCGTCGAATGGAAAGATGGCGGCTGGATCAAGGCTCCTCCGCTCTGACCCCTGCGGCATGATCCCGACCCAGGCGATCATCACCGGGCTGATGTCTGGCGCGCTCTATGCGCTGCTCGCAACCGGCCTGATCGTCGCCTGGCACTGCGCGCGCGTGATCAACCTCGCACATGGCGAAAGCTATGCGCTGGCCGGTCTGCTCGCCTCGCTGCTGCGGCAGGCCGGGCTGCCGATCTCGGTGTCGGTGGTCGCGGCGATCTGCGCGGCGATGGCGCTCAGCCTCGCAGTCGAACGGTTGCTGCTGTGGCCCCGGCGGGACTGGCCGGCGAGCAGCCTGATCCTGGTCACACTGGCGGCGGCCTTTCTCAGTCGCGGCGTGCTGTATGTGGTGGCCGGCGTCGATCCGCTGTCCTTTCCGCGCATGTTCGCAGGCAGGCCATGGCATTTTGCCGATGGCGCCTGGCCGCGCCAGGGCGTCGCGCTGATCCTGGGCGGGCTGCTGGCCTCGGTCGGTGTGGTGCTGTTCCTGCGCGCCAGCGAACCTGGCAGGCGGCTGCGCGCGGTGGCGGAAAATCCCGACGCCGCACAACTGGTCGGCATCGACATCAGGCGCGCCCGCGCGATCGGCTTCATGATCGCGGGCGCGCTCGGCGGGCTGGGCGCGGTGCTGCTGGTGCCGCTGGTGTCGGTGGATTATCAGACCGGACTGGCAATGACGCTGCGTGGCTTCATCGCCGCCGCGCTCGCCGGCATGTCCGCGCCGCGCGCGGTGCTCGCCGGCTTCGCGCTCGGTCTTGCCGAGGCTCTGGTCACCTGGCGCTTCGGCGCGCTGGCGCAGGACCCGGTGGTGTTCCTTGCGTTGATCGGTCTTGCGCTGTGGCAGGGGCGTCGGATCAGCTTTGGCGGTCGCGGACGTGCGTGAGCAGGCCACGGCGCGGTGGCGCTCGGCGCTGCTGGCGGTCGCCCTCGGGCTGCTCGCGGCCATTGCGCCGTTTGTGGGAATCTCAGGCTGGAGCATCAGTCTTGCCACCATGGTCTGCTTCACCGCGCTGTCTTTGCTCGGCCTCAATTTGATTTTCGGTGTCGGCGGAATGCTGGCATTCGGCCAGGCCGCGATGATGAGCCTGCCGGCCTATGTCGGCGGCATGCTGGTCGGTGTCGGCGTGTCGCTGCCGCTCGCGCTCACCGGTGGGCTGCTCGCCGGGCTTGCCGCGGCCAGGGTGCTGGCGCTGATCTTCGTTCGCCTGCCTGGCGTTTTTCTCGCGGTGGGCACGCTGGGGCTCGGGTTCGTTCTCGAAGGACTGGCGCGCGCCTTCCCGGCCACCACCGGCGGCGCTTCCGGATTGGTGCTGTCCGCCGGCAACGCGATCGCGCCGCCTGGTTGGTACGGTATGGCATTATGCGCATTGCTGCTCGGCCTTCTCACCTATGGTTGGCTGGTACGCGGCGCGCGTGGCCGGCGGTTGCGCGCGGTGCGTCATGACGAGCTGATGGCCGCATCGATTGGCATCGATGTCGTGCGCGTGAAGGCGGCTGCATTCACCTGGGGCTCGGGCTTTGCCGTTGTTGCTGGCCTGGCAATGGGTTTTTATGTGGGTGTGGTGGTGCCCGAAAACGCCGGCGTGCAACGTTCGCTGGAACAGATCGGCATGGTGATGCTGGGAGGTCCAGGCCGACTGTTCGGTCCGCTTGTCGGCGCCGCGGTCGTGGATTGGCTGTTCTTCGCCACCGGCTGGAGCGCGCGCTTCGAGCCACTGATCTATGGCGCGGTGTTTCTCGCCGCGGTGCTCTATGCGCGCGATGGGCTGGTCGGCTGGTTGGCGGGGCCCTGGGCGGTGGTGGCGAACTGGCTTGATCAACCCCGCAGGCCGTCACGATCGCACGTGGTGGCACCGGTGATGTCGCGCGCGCCGCGTCATGGCTCCGGCCTGGAAGTGATCGATCTGGGCAAGAGTTATGGCGGCCTGCGCGCGCTCGACAGCGTCGGGTTTTCGGTCGCGCGGGGCGAGATTTTCGCGCTCGTCGGGCCCAACGGTGCCGGCAAATCGACCCTGTTCAATCTGATCTGCGGCCTCAGCGCCCCCAGTGTCGGGCGCATTCTGCTTGACGGCCAGCCGATCGACGCATGGGGCGTGCATGCCCGCGCCGCGTTGATCGGCCGTTCCTTCCAGGTGGCAAGGCTGGTGCCGGAATTGACCGCGGTGGAAAACATCGCAGTGCGGATAGACCAACTATGCGATGCCCCGGCACGAGAGGTCGCCCGGCTGGCGATGGCGCGTGCCT
>DAHWBL010000041.1 GCA_027323595.1 Acetobacteraceae bacterium
GAAATCAGATGTTGTCCGGCGGCGGCGAGCGTCGCCTCGATCTCGCGCACCTTCGTGCCGGCCCGCGCGGTGAGGATCAGTTCCTTGGGGGCGTGCAGCACCACCCCGGCGCAGGCCTCGGTGCAAAGTGTGCGCGCCGCCTGGACCGGGCGCAGCATGGCGGATTTACTGCCAAGGCCCCGCACCAGGATCGGCTGGCGCGCATCGAACGCACTGGCGACACACTGGCGGATGCCATCCTCGTCGATCGGCGAATCGGTCAAAGCGGGGATTCCGCGAGCGGGAAGACCTTGTGCGGATTGAGCAGCCAGTCGGGGTCGAATATCTGCTTGATCGCGCGTTGCCTGGTAAGTTCGCCGGCGGTGAATTGCTCTCGCATCAACTCACGTTTTTCCACCCCCACGCCATGCTCGCCGGTGAGACATCCGCCGACCTCCACGCACAGGCGCAGGATGTCGGCGCCAAACCGCTCGGCCGTCGCGACACTGGCCGGATCATTTGCGTCGAACATGATAAGCGGATGCAGATTGCCGTCGCCGGCGTGGAAGATGTTGGCGACCTTGAGCCCGCATTGCTCGGACATCTGGCCGATCTGGCGCAGCACATCGGGCAGCCGGCTGGTCGGGATCACGCCATCCATGCACATGTAATCGGGGCTGATGCGGCCGATGGCGCCAAACGCGCCCTTGCGGCCCTTCCAGATCGCCAGGCTCTCGGCCTCCGATTGCGACAGCCGCAAACTGATCGGGTCAAAGCGTTCACATATTTCGCGCAACCGGTCGAGCAGCATGTCCTGCTCGGCGACGCTGCCCTCGACCTCGATGATCAGCATGGCCTCCGCGTCCAGCGGATAGCCGGCATGGGCGAATTCCTCGCAGGCGTGGATCGCCGGCCGATCCATGAATTCAAGCGCCACCGGAATGATGCCCGACGCGATGATCGCATCGACGCACGCGCCGGCGACCTCGTTGCCGCGAAATCCGGCCAGCATCGCCCGCGCACCCTCGGGCGAGCGCAGGATGCGCACGGTGACCTCGGTGACCACCGCCAGTTGCCCCTCGCTGCCGGTGAGCAGCCCGAGCCAGTCATAGCCCGCGGCATCGACATGGCTGCCACCGATCTCCAGCACGTCGCCATCGATCGTGACGGCTTTGAGCCCGAGGAGATTATTCGCGGTGACCCCATATTTGAGGCAGTGCGCACCGCCGGAATTCATCCCGACATTGCCGCCGATCATGCAGGCAAGCTGGCTGGAGGGATCAGGCGCGTAGAAAAAACCGTTTTCCTTCACCGCTTCGGTGATGCCGATATTGGTCACGCCTGCCTGCACAACCGCGAAGCGATCCGCATAATTGATGTCGAGTATCTGATTGAGCCGCATCATGCCAAGGACAACCGCATCCTCCAGCGGCAGCGCGCCGCCGGACAGGCTGGTGCCGGCCCCGCGCGGCACCACCCGCACACCATTGGCTTTGCAAAAGCGCAGCACCGCCGCGACCTGTTCGGTGGTGTCGGGCAACACCACCGCGAGCGGGATTTTGCGGTAAATCGTGAGCCCGTCGGTTTCATAGGGCTTCAGCAGCAACGGCTCGCAGATGACCGCGCCATCGGCAAGAAGCGCGCGCAATCCGGCAATGATTTTGTCGCGATGCGCGAGAGTACCGGGCCTGGGCGCTGGATATTGGATCATCGGTGCCTCCGCCCGGCATCATGCCGACAGGGGCCAAAAACACAAGCGGCGCAGCCAAGGCCGCGCCGCGTCACATCCTGCCAGGACGGGATTTTAACCCTGGCGGGCCTTCATGCGAGGGTTCTTCTTGTTGATCACGTAGACGCGCCCACGACGGCGGACCACGCGGCAATTCTTGTCGCGAATCTTCGCGGATTTGAGGCTGTTGCGGATCTTCATGGCCACGCGCTCCAAGACGGCAGGCCAGCCGGCCCGGCAATCCAGTTGTTTGACAGGGGCCGGGAGTTAGAGAGCGGCGGGGGGATTGTCAAGCCAGGTGCCGCCGCAGGCAGGTCATCGAATTGCGTAGATCCGCACCAGCCGCAGCCGGCCCTGATGCTGCAAGCGGAGCCGCAACAGCCACCGCTCCGCCTCCGCGACCACGGCCGCGGCAAGCGCGGGGGCAGGACGGCTCTGCCCGAGCCGATGCAGCAACGACCGCCAGGCGGCGATGGACAGCTTCTCCTGGCGCGAGGACATATCCTCGACCACCCTGATATCAAACCCCGCCCCACGCAGCGCGCCAATCAGTTGCGCCTCTTCGGGCAGGTCAGCCTCCCTGCCCTCGACACGTCGCCAGCGCGCGAGCAACTCGTCATCGGCACGACGACCGGCGACCATCTCCATCCAGATGACCTGCCCATCGGGTCGCAGGGCACCCGCGACGGCATCACACAACGCCGCCGGATCCGCCTGCGCCAGGGTCTCCCACAGCAATGCCCGATGGTAAAAGCCCGCGCGAAATACCGGAGCGGCGGGGTCCCACGTCTCGACACTGGCGCGCAGGGAAAGACCGGTGGCCTTCACCGCGCGCCGACTCGCAAGGGCGTGCAACGCGGAGGAGCACTCATGGCCAGCTACCCACGCCCCATAATGTCCCGCCAGGATTTCCGCCGGACCAAGGCCTCCGCCGCCGACGAGCAGCACACTGTGCAACCCCGACAGGCCAAGAGGTGACGCAAGGCGCACCAGTTCGGGTGCCCCGCCGGTAATGGGACAGGCAACGCCCCAAAGCGCCTCCAGCGCTGCAAGTCTTTGTAAAGGCGTGTTAGTTGGTTGTTGGGTCTGCCTGACGATCCGGTCAGGCACGATGTCGGCCGCCGACACCTGGGCCGCGGCCACGTTGCCGCTCAGCCAGGAGCGAAATTGCTCAAGACGCCGAGGCCCGATCTGAAGCATCGATCCAGGGTGATGCGATCAGACTAAGGAACCATCAACGCCCACCCGAAACCTCTTGACGGCAATCCCCGCGCGCCCGATGCGTTCGCCATGCAATCAAGCAACCGTGCCGGTCTGACCGGATTTCTCCTCTCGGCCTTCCTGATCGTGGGTTTGACCGGACTGTTCGCGATCTACGCGATCCCGATTCCATTTCAGCGCGCCCTGAACAAGCAAGCGCTTCTGGATGAGGCCACCCAGGCCGCCAACGCGCCTGACGCCGCCGTCAGATTGGCAGCATTGCGATCAAAGCTTGGGGATATGGCAGATGCCGTGCTGGGCGGGCCGGGAACCCCGCAGGAGCGGATCGCACAGGTGCGCGCCGCCACCCTCGCCGAGATGGACGCCGAGGTGGATCAGATTTCGCTGCGGTTGCGCTGGCTGGTGGTGATCGTCACCATCTCGGCCGCGGGATTTGGCGCGGCACTTCTTGGTCTTTCCGGCAAACGAACCGAGTAAAACGAAGCCGCGGCCGGCCCCAAATTCGGGCCGACCGCGGACATGTCGGCGAGGTCGAACCTCGCTGGTCAGCCTTCCTGAACGACAGGGTTGCTCAGAACGCCGATGCCGCCGATGTCAACTTCGACCACGTCGCCCGGCTTCATCCACAGCGGCGGAGTGTGGTAGGCGCCCACGCCGCCGGTGGTGCCGGTGGCGATCACGTCGCCGGGCTCAAGCTGCGTGAAGGTGCTGCAATACTCGATCAGGGCCGGGATATCGAACACCAGGTCATCGATCACCGCGTCCTGCACGACCACCCCGTTCAGGCGTGTCTGCAAGGGCTGGCGCGTGACGTCGCCCATCTCATCGGGCGTGACCATCCAAGGGCCGAACGACCCGGAATGGTAGAAATTCTTGCCAGGATGGAACTGCACGGTATGGCGCTGAAAGGCGCGGATCGTGCCGTCATTATAGCAACTATAGCCGGCGATCACGCCCCACGCATCGGCGGCCTTCACGTGCCGGCACTGCTTGCCGATGATCACCGCAAGCTCACCTTCATAGTCAAACGTATCGGAGACATTCGGACGGATGATCGGCTGACCTTGGCCGACATGGGAATTTGGCCACCGCGCGAAAATCATCGGATATTTCGGCTGCTCACGACCGGTTTCGGCCAGATGGGTTTTATAGTTCACGCCGATGCAGATGATCTTGTCCGGATTGGTGATCGGCGGCAGATAGGTGACATCGGCGAGCGCAAAATCGACCGGGCGGCTGGCCGCCGCCTTGAGGGCAGCATTGTCGCCAAGCGCATCGCGCAATGTGCCCGAACCGTGCCCGACATCGATCACGCCGGTGCCGCTGATGATGCCCCAACTTGGCTTGTGATCATTGGGCCGAACAAAGCTTAGCAGTTTCATAATAGCTCCCTTCCCGCTCATCCCGGCGTTGTCCGGGTGTGGTCTGGGTGCACGCAATAGGCCAAGCCGGTCGATCCGTCGATAGGAAACGGTTTCTACTTGGCTTGGACGGGATTTTGGCGCGACACTGCCGAAATACCCGCTGCGTGAGGCACATTATGCGCGCTGTGTTGCTGTGCGTTCTGGCCACGATGTGCTGCCCCGTCGCTCAGGCGGCCGACGTCGATCTGATACTCGCGCTGGTGTCGGATGTCTCGCGCAGCATCGACGACACCGAGTTCACCATGCAAAAGGACGGCATCCAGGCGGCGTTCACCTCACCGCGTGTCCTGGCCGCCGTCCAAGGCGGACCGGTTGGCGCCATCGCTGTCGCCTATTTCGAATTCGCCGGACCAGCCGAGGCACGTACCGTCATCGACTGGACCATCGTTCGCGACAGCACATCGGCACGCACTTTCGCCGCGGCCGTCGCGGCGGCGCCTCGCTCCGCCTACGGCCGAACCTCGATTTCAGCGGGAATCGATCTCGCGCTCGCCTCGATGGACGGGCTTGCCCTGAGCGCACCCCGCCGGGTGATCGACATCGCAGGCGATGGCACCAACAACTCAGGTCGCGACGCGACGCAGGCACGCGATGACGCGCTGGCACACGGCGTGGTCATCAACGGGCTTGCGATCATCAACGACCGACCTGCATCATGGGGCTTCGCTCATGTGCAACCGCCGGGCGGGCTCGATAACTGGTATCGCGCCAATGTCACCGGCGGTGACGGCAGCTTCGTGATCGCCATCCATGATTTTCATGATTTCGCCGACGCGTTGACACGCAAGCTCGCAACCGAAATCGCATCGCTTCGGTGATACGACACACCACGGGCAGGTCGCCAACCAGCCCGAGAGGAATTCGATTCCCCCGCCACGTCATACCATGTCTCGCTGAGCGCGACCCATGGTATGAGGCCTTTGGTTTCGCGCGCGCCGCCCAGCCAACCCGCGCGCATACCAAATCCCCCGCGCCGCGAAAGGTCCGCGGCCCGGGGAATTTGGTATCAGCCCGCCAGGCACTCGCAATATTTGGCAAGCTTCTCAAAATCGAAATGTGACGGCGATACGCCACTGACGCCAATCCACTCGCCGGGCGAATGGGTCACATATGCCTCGTCCATGTAGCAATCCAAAAATTCCCATGACATCGGCTGCACCGCGCCCCAGGTCACGCAATAGACATATTTTTCGTCATACCCGGCACAAATCACGCAGTGCCCACCCCACGACCCTGGCGCGCGCTGATCTTCACCTGCATTCGCCACTACATCCCAAACATTCTGCTCACGCGCGGTCAGCGGCAGCAGCAGCCCGATATAGCAATGGCCAAACAACCAGATCGCCTGGCGAAAACCAACGCGATCCTTGACCGACAGCGCGCCCCACAATGTCACCTCCGGCGCCTGCCGTCCAAGATCGACCCCGGTTCGCGCGAACCAGTTCAGCACATCGATTTCCCGAAGGCCCTGGTCAGACCCGGGCCTCGCCGGAGACCAGCCCGACAGGTTCGAATAAATCTGCTCAACCACCGCGTCGGGCATGACCAACGGCGTGCCGAGCGCAAGCGACGTGCGCTGCAACACACCGTTTGCCCACCCCGAAATCGTGCAACAGCCGATTTCATCATTGCAGAACATCCGCCAGGCAACGCCCGTGTGGTAATCAACGGCACTCGGTGGCTCTGGCAAAGGCGCCCGGGCGAAACTGCGCATGAGCGGCACGGCCGCCGCACCGGCGGCGGGTGCCAGGCGACCAAGCTTCATGTCGTGAAACGCAGCCACTATCGGGGCGACGTCAAACGGGCATGTGCGATCTGCCCGGCCAGAAGCATCCGCGCGACCTCAGGCTGCGGCAA
>DAHWBL010000061.1 GCA_027323595.1 Acetobacteraceae bacterium
AGCGGGGTAGGGCGTAACTGGTCGAGGTCCGCCGCGATCGGGTTCAGCAGGCGCAGTGCCTCGGGTGCCGCGCCGAAGCGGGCGGCGGTGGCGCTGTCCAGAAAACTGAAGGTGACGCATTCGGCAAGGCCACGCCCGGCGAGCAGGCGGCGGGCGAGCGCGGTGCGGCTCTGCCGCGGGGTCGCGGTGGCCGGGGGCACGCTGGCCAGGCGCGGCAGCGACACCGGGGCGATCGCGTCCAGCCCGCGCAGGCGTAGCACCTCCTCGACCAGGTCGGCCTCCGCCTCGATCGCCGCACAGGCCTCGGGCGGGATCAGCCGGTCGGCTTGCAGGCCCGCCGCGGGGTCGAGCCAGGGGGTCTGGGCGATGTCGTTGCGCCAGGACGGCACGGCGACGCGGACCTGTTGCGCGTCGCGGGCGGTGACCGAAAAGCCGAGGCGCTCCAGCCCGGCGACCGCGTCATCGGGTGCGACGTCGGCGCCGCCGAGTTCGGCGAGGCGGGCAAAGCGCAGGCTGGCCTGCCGTTGCCAGGCCGGTGGCCCGCCGGCCTGCGCGACCTCGCTCGCGGTGCCGCCGCACAGCTCGATGACCATCGCGGTGGCGGCGTCGAGCGCGGCCGGCAGAAGGGCGGGATCGATGCCGCGCTCGAAGCGCTGGCGGGCGTCGGAAATGATCTGGTGGCGGCGGCCGGTGAGCGAGACGCGCACCGGGTCGAACAGGGCGCATTCGATGAAGACGCTGGTGGTGGTCTCGTCGCTGCCGGTGGCCTGCCCGCCCATCACGCCGGCGAAGGATTGCGCGCCGGCCGCGTCGGCGATGACGCAATCCTCGGGGTCGGCGACGTAGGTTTTGCCGTTCAGCGCGGCGAGGGTTTCGCCCTGGCCGGGGCGCAGCGTGAGGCGTGGGCCCGCGATCTTGTCGGCGTCGAACACGTGCAGCGGACGGCCCAGATCGATGGTGAAGAAATTGGTGATGTCCACCAGCGCGTTGATCGGGCGCAGGCCGATGGAGGTGAGCCGGTCGGCGAGCCAGGCCGGCGAGGGGCCGTTGCGCAGGCCGCGCACGGTGCGGCCGAGAATCCAGGGGCAGGCGCTCGGGAAGTCGATCTTCCAGGCGATGGCGCTCGCCCCCTGCCCCGCGACCGGCGCGGCCGCCCAGGCGCGCAGCGTGCCAAGCCCGGCGGCGGCGAGGTCGCGCGCGACACCGCGCACCGACAGCGCGTCGCCGCGGTTGGGGGTGATGGAGATGTCGAACACCGGGTCGTTCATGCCGGCCCAATCGGCATAGGCCGCACCCACCGGCGCGTCGGCGGGCAGTTCGACGATGCCGGCATGGTCGTCGCCGAGGCCCATTTCGCGCGCCGAAAGCATCATGCCCTCGCTTTTGACGCCGCGGATCTCGCCGATTTTCAGGGTGATGCCGCTGCCCGGAATGACGGCACCAGGCGGGGCGAACACCACCTTGAGGCCCGCGCGGGCGTTGGGCGCGCCGCACACCACCGACAGCAGCCCCTGCCCGGCATCGACCTGGCAGGCGCGCAGCCGGTCCGCGTTGGGGTGCTGTTCGGCGCTGACGATGTGGCCGACGCGGAAGGCGGCGAAGGCGGCGCCGCGATTGTCGATCGATTCGACCTCAAGCCCGATGGCGTTGAGCGTATCGGTGATGGTCTGCACCGAGGCGTCGGTGTCCAGATGGGTGCGTAGCCAGGAGAGGGTGAATTTCATGGCGCCACCCCCTCATGCAGCAAGGGCGGGGCGAAGGCGGAAAATCCGTAGCTGCGCAGCCAGCGCGGATCGCTGTCGAAGAAATTGCGCAGATCGGCGATGCCGTGCTTGAGCATGGTCAGCCGCTCGACCCCCATGCCGAAGGCGAAGCCCTGCCACTCGCGCGGGTCCAGCCCGCAATTGGCCAGCACGCGCGGATGCACCATGCCGCTGCCCAGCACCTCCAGCCAGTCACCGCCGGCGCCGAGTTCGCCGGTTTTGCGGTTCCAGCCGATATCCACTTCCATCGAGGGTTCGGTGAACGGGAAATAGCTGGCGCGGAAGCGCACCGGCAGCGCCGAGATGCCGAAAAAGGCGCGCAGGAAATCGATCAGGCAGCCTTTCAGATGACCCAGCGTGATGGCGCGGTCGATCACCAGCCCTTCGCATTGGTGGAACATCGGGCTGTGCGTCGCGTCATGGTCGGCGCGGTAGGTACGGCCCGGAGCGATGATGCGCAGCGGCGGCGGCTGCTCCAGCATCGAGATGATCTGCACGTCCGAGGTCTGGGTGCGCAGCAGCAGCGGGCGGCCGTCGCGGGTGCCGGGCAGGTAGAACGTGTCGTGATCGGCGCGGGCGGGATGGTGCGGCGGGATGTTGAGGGCGGCGAAATTGAACCAGTCGGTCTCGATGTCGCGGCCCTCGCCGACGGCAAAGCCCATCGCGCCGAAGATCGCCGCCATCTCCTCGATGGTGCGGCTGATCGGGTGGATCAGGCCAGGCGGGCCGTCCGGCGCGGCGCCGCGCGGCGGCAGCGAGGGATCGACACGCTCGGCGGCCAGGCGCGCATCGAGCGCCTGGGCCTCGATCTGGTTGCGACGGGCATCGATCAGCTCGGTGACGCGCTGCTTGACCAGATTGAGTTCGGCTCCGCGGGCGCGGCGCTCCTCGGGCGGCAGCTTGCCGAGTTGCTTGAGCAGTTCGGTCAGCTTGCCGGTCTTGCCGAGATATTCGACGCGCACAGTGTCCCAGGCGCGCAGATCGGTCGCGGCGGCGAGGGATGCGGAAAGGGTGGACTCAAGGTCGGTCATGACGGGCTCTTTTTTAGGCCAGGGCGCTGCCCTGGACCCGCTGGGGCCTGGAGGCCCCAGACCCGCTCGACTTTTTTTGAGTTTGAGGCTCGCGGCGCGGCCACCCATCGGGGGCCGCGCCGGGTGGCTCAGAGGGCTGCCTGGACCTTCTTGACGATCTCGGCAAACGCGGCCGGGTCGTCGAAGGCGATGGCGGACAGCACCTTGCGGTCCATCTCGATGCCGGATTTCTTCAGCCCGGCGATGAAACGCGAATAGGTCAGGCCGTGCTCGCGCACCGCGGCGTTGATGCGCTGGATCCACAGGCCGCGAAACTCGCGCTTCTTGACCCGGCGATCGCGGTAGGCATAGCGCAGCGCCTTTTCCAGGCGCTCCATCGCGATCCGGTAATTGGTCGAGCTGCGACCGACATAGCCCTTGGAGAGCTTGAGGATTTTCTTGTGGCGGGCGTGGGTGGTAACGCCGCGTTTTACTCGTTCCATGGCGTGTGCTCCTTAACCGAGACCGTAGGGGGCCCACTGCTTGACGGTCAGCCCGTCAGCATGGGTCAGCGTCTGGCTGCCGCGGTTGGAGCGCTTCGACTTCTGGCTGCGCGCCGACAGATTATGCCGCTTTTTGCCCGGACCGGCGAGAACCTTGCCGGTGGCGGTGATCTTGAAGCGCTTCTTCACAGAAGACTTCGTCTTCATCTTGGGCATTTGATACTCCTTCGGTTGACCGCTGGTGCCCGACGCCGGGCACCATGCGGAAGCGGCGGCCGGGCATGCCCATTCCAGGCCCGGCGCGCGCGCAAGCGCGGCGGTATAGCCGGCGGGCGGCATGGGCGCAACCTGAGCGGGCCGCGTTGTTGGGGGTCTGCCATGCGGCAGCGCGGCGGATCGGCAGCCGCGCGGTGAACGGGGCTTCTATCACGCCGGCGCGCGAGACCATATAAGGCGGCGATGTCCGAGCGTGTGCCATTTTGGAAGATGCAGGGGGCCGGGAACGATTTCGTCGTTCTGGATGGCCGAACCCGTGCGCTCGCGCTCGACCCGGCCACCATCCGCCGGCTCGCCGACCGGCGGCTGGGCATCGGCTGCGACCAGGTGATCCTGCTGCGGCCGGCCAGCGGCGCGGATGTGCAAATGCGGATCTTCAACCCCGATGGCTCGGAAGCCGGCGCTTGCGGCAACGCGACGCGCTGTGTCGCCGAGCTGCTGCATGGGCAGAGCGGTGGCGGCGACTTCGTGATCGAGACCATCGCCGGGCGCCTGCCGAGCTGGCGCGGGATGGATGGCCAGATCAGCGTCGATATGGGCGCCCCGCGCCTGGGTTGGGACGAGGTGCCGCTCGCGGGGCCGGCCGACACGCTGCATCTGCCGCTCGCCGCCGGCCCGCTCAGCGATCCGGCCGCGCTGTCGATGGGCAATCCGCACGCGACCTTTTTCGTCGACGACCTGGACGCGATCCCGATCGCCACGCTGGGGCCGGTGCTGGAGCATGACCCGATCTTTCCGCAGCGCGCCAATATCGGCGTCGCGCGGATTTTGCCCGACGGCGCGATCCGGCTGCGGGTGTGGGAACGCGGCGCGGGGCTGACGCTGGCCTGCGGGTCGGGCGCGTGCGCCGCATTGGTCAACGCGGCGCGGCGCGGGCTGGCCGGGCGGTCGGCCCGGCTGCTGCTGGATGGCGGGCAATTGCGGATCGAGTGGCGCGCCGACGGGCATGTGGTGATGACCGGGCCGGCGACGCTGAGCTTCACCGGCGAGGTCAGCCTGTGAGCGCCGAGCTGGTGACGTTCGGCTGCCGGCTGAACACCTGGGAGAGCGAGGTGATCCGCGCCCACACCGCCACGCTCGACGATACCGTGGTGGTCAATACCTGCGCGGTCACCGCCGAGGCCGAGCGCCAGGCCCGCCAGGCGATCCGGCGGATCGCGCGCGAGCGGCCGGGCGCGCGGATCGTGGTGACCGGTTGCGCGGTGCAGATCGACCCGGCGCGCTGGGCGGGCCTGCCGGGGGTGTCGCGGGTGCTGGGCAACGAAGAAAAACTGCACGCCCGGTCCTGGGCGGCGGATGCGCCCTCGGCGGTGGCCGACATCATGGCCGCGCGCGACACCGCGCCGCATCTGGTGACCGAGTTCGCTGGCCGGACCAGGGCTTTTTTGCAGGTGCAGCAGGGTTGCGACCATCGCTGCACCTTCTGCATCATCCCGTTCGGGCGCGGGCCGTCGCGCTCGGTGCCGATCGGGGCGGTGGTGGAGCAGGCGCGCACGCTGGTGGCCGCCGGGTTCGCCGAGATCGTGCTGACCGGGGTGGACATTGCCAGCTACGGGCCGGACCTGCCGGGCGCGCCGCGGCTGGGGCAGATGGTGCGGCGGCTGCTGGCACTTGTGCCGAACTTGCAACGTTTGCGTTTGTCATCGATCGATCCGGCGGCGATCGACGAGGATCTGTGGCAACTGATCGCCGAGGAAAAGCGGCTGATGCCGCATCTGCATCTGTCCTTGCAGGCGGGTTCGGACATGATCCTGAAGCGGATGAAGCGGCGGCATCTGTGCGCGGATGCCGCCGAGGTGATCGCGCGCGCCCGCGCGCTGCGCCCGGGAATTGCGATCGGGGCTGATCTGATCGCGGGATTTCCAACCGAGACCGAGGCGCTGTTCGCGCAGACGGAGGCCTTCGTGGCCGCCACCGCCCTGCCCTATCTGCATGTGTTCGCCTATAGCGAGCGGCCTGGCACGCCGGCCGCGCGGATGCCCGCGGTGCCGATGCACGAGCGGCGCGCGCGCGCGGCCCGGCTGCGCGCGGTGGCACGCGCGGCGGCGGGGGAGTTTCACACCGCCATGATCGGCCGCGAGGTGGCGGTGCTCGCCGAGACCGAAGCGCGCGGACACAGCGAGGAATTCGCGCCGGTGCGCCTGCTCGGCGCAACACCTGGCCAGGTGCTGCGCGCGCGGGTGGTGGCGGCCGACGCCGATATGCTTGCGGTCGCGGCCTGACATGGCGCTTGGATTTCTCTCCCGCCTCAAACAGGGGCTGGCGCGCAGCACCCCGCGGCTGAGCGAGGGGATCGGCGCGGCGTTGACGCGCCGGCGGCTGGACGATGCCGCCCTTGAGGAGCTGGAGGACGCGCTGATTGCCGCCGATCTGGGCAGCGCGGTGGCGCGCCGGGTGATCGGCGAGTTTCGGCGCACGCGCTTTGGCAAGGATGTGAGCGAGGAGGAAATCCGCACCGCGCTGGCCGGGCAGATCGCGCAGATTCTGGAGCCGGTGGCGCGCCCGCTGGTGATCGAGGCCGCGCATCGCCCGAATGTGGTGCTGGTGGTGGGGGTGAACGGCACCGGCAAGACCACCACGATCGGCAAACTTGCCTTGTTCTACAAGGAGCAAGGGCTGCGCACCATGCTGGTGGCGGGCGACACCTTCCGCGCCGCGGCGGTCGAGCAGTTGCAGGTGTGGGGTGAGCGCACCGGCGCGCCGGTGATTGCCGGGGCGGCGAACACCGATGCCGCGGGCCTGGCCTATGGCGCGCTGGAGAGCGCGCGCGCGCAGCAGATGGACCTGCTGCTGGTCGACACCGCCGGGCGGCTGCACAACAAGGCCGCGCTGATGGATGAGCTGGGCAAGATCGTGCGGGTGCTGCGCAAGCTCGACCCTTCCGCGCCGCATTCGGTGCTGTTGGTGCTGGACGCCACCACCGGGCAGAACGCGCTGACGCAGGTGAAGATTTTCAAGGAGCTGGTGGCGGTGACCGGGCTGGTGGTCACCAAGCTCGATGGCAGCGCGCGCGGCGGCGTGGTGGTGGCACTCGCCGAGGCGTTCGGCCTGCCGGTGCACGCGGTGGGAGTGGGCGAGCAGGCCGGCGATCTGCGCCCGTTCTCGGCCGACGAGTTCGCCCGCGGGCTGGTCGGCGAGGCTTAAGGCAAAGCCGGCGTGGGCAGCGGCACGGAAATGACGAACATGCGGTGCTGGGCGATGTCGATCATTGCGCGGGCCTTGGCCGACCAGACCTGCTCGGCTTCGGCCTCGCTGTGGAAGGGGCCGTAGGATTCCTCGGTGCCCGGGGTGAGATCGCGGAACTGCATGTCGGTGAACACGCCGCCCCAGACATAGAAAAGCTTGTCGCTCATGCCGCACCGTCCCTGATCGAGGTTGGTGGACGTCTCCAGGATGTTTATTGACGCCTGCTTAACCCGGCGCGCCGACAGCGCCAAGCGCTGCCGGCGTCACGCTGCCAAGAGCTGTTCGACCGCTTCGCTTAGGGCTGCTCGACCGCTTCGGGCTCGCGCTCGGCCTCGTCGTCGGGCTTTGGCAGAGCGGGAACCGCGACCGCGGCGAACTCGAAATCGAGCTTGTTGTCTTTCAGCGTCACCTTCACCGCCCCGCCCTTGACCAGGCGGCCGAACAGCAGCTCCTCGGCCAGCGGCTTCTTGATGTATTCCTGGATGACGCGGGCGAGCGGACGCGCACCATAGAGACGGTCGAAGCCGCGTTCGGCGAGCCATTCCTTCGCCCCCGAGGACAGCTCGATGGTGACGTTGCGGTCGGCGAGCTGGGCTTCGAGCTGCATCACGAATTTCTCCACCACCTGCGCCACGATGTCCTGGGTGAGGCTGGCGAAGGCGATGACCGCGTCGAGCCGGTTGCGGAACTCGGGGGTGAACAGGCGCTTCACCGCCTCCTCATCCTCGCCGACCCGCTCCTCGCGCTCGAAGCCGATGGTGGGCTTGGCCATGTCGGACGCGCCGGCGTTGGTGGTCATGATCAGGATGACGTTGCGGAAATCGACGGTCTTGCCGTTATGGTCGGTGAGTTTGCCGTGATCCATGACCTGCAGCAGGATGTTGAACAGGTCCTGATGCGCCTTCTCGATTTCATCGAGCAGCAGCACCGCGTGCGGATGCTGATCCACCGCGTCGGTGAGCAGGCCGCCCTGGTCGAAGCCGACATAGCCAGGCGGCGCGCCGATGAGCCGTGAGATGGAGTGGCGCTCCATGTATTCGGACATGTCGAAGCGGATGAGCTGGATGCCGAGCGTGGCGGCGAGCTGGCGCGCAACCTCGGTCTTGCCGACGCCGGTGGGGCCGCTGAACAGGTAGTTGCCGATCGGCTTCTCGGCGTCGCGCAGGCCGGCGCGGGAGAGCTTGATGGCGGCCGACAGCGCCTCGATGGCCTTGTCCTGGCCGAACACCATCGCCTTCACGTCGCGTTCGAGATTGCGCAGCACCTCCTTGTCGTCGGCGGAGACCGATTTGGGTGGGATGCGGGCGATCTTGGCGACGATCTCCTCGACATCGCGCAGGGTGACGGTTTTGCGCCGCTTGCCCTCGGGCATCAGCATGCGCGAGGCGCCGACCTCGTCGATCACGTCGATCGCCTTGTCGGGCAGCTTGCGGTCGTTGATGTATTTGGCCGACAGCTCGACCGCGGCGCGGATCGCTTCGTCGGTGTAGCGAACCTTGTGGTGGCGCTCATAGTTGGTCTTGAGGCCCTTGAGGATTTTGACGGTGTCCTCGATGCTGGGCTCGTTCACGTCGATCTTCTGGAAGCGGCGGACCAGCGCGCGGTCCTTTTCGAAATAGTTGCGGAATTCCTTGTAGGTGGTGCTGCCGATGCAGCGCAGGTTGCCCGAGGCGAGCGCGGGCTTGAGCAGGTTGGATGCGTCCATCGCGCCGCCGCTGGTGGCACCCGCGCCGATGACGGTGTGGATCTCGTCGATGAACAGCACGGCACCCGGCTGGGCCTCGAGTTCGGTGACCACGGCCTTCAGCCGCTCCTCGAAATCGCCGCGATAGCGGGTGCCGGCGAGCAGCGCGCCCATGTCGAGCGCGAAGATGGTGGATTTGGCGAGCACCTCGGGCACGTCGCCTTCGACGATGCGCTTGGCCAGGCCCTCGGCGATGGCGGTTTTGCCCACGCCCGGATCGCCGACATAGAGCGGGTTGTTCTTGGTGCGCCGGCAGAGAATCTGGATGGTGCGCTCGATCTCGCTGTCACGGCCGATGAGCGGGTCGATCTTGCCGGCGGCGGCCTTTTTGTTGAGGTTGACGCAGTAATTGGACAGCGCGTCCTGGTTGCGCCGGCTGCCGCCGCGCTCCTCGCGCTCGGGCTCGTCCTTGCTGGCTTCCTCCTTGCCGGTGGAGCCCTGCACCGGGCGGGCGGCGGAGCGGCCGGGCGCCTTGGCGATACCGTGGCTGATGAAATTGACCGCGTCGAGCCGGGTCATGTCCTGCAACTGGAGGAAATAGACGGCGTGGCTTTCACGCTCGCTGAACAGGGCGACGAGCACGTTGGCGCCGGTGACCTCGTCGCGGCCCGAGGACTGGACATGGATCGCCGCGCGCTGGACCACGCGCTGGAAGCCCGCGGTTGGCTTGGGGTCGCCGCCGCGCTCGGTGGCCAGGCCCGAGAGATCCTTGTCGAGAAATTCGGTGAGGTCGGCGCGCAGCTTGTCGAGATCGACGCCGCAGGCGCGCAGCACGGCGGCGGCATCGGTGTCGTCGCACAGGCCGAGCAGCAGATGTTCGAGGGTGGCGTATTCGTGCCGGCGATCGGACGCGAAGGACAGGGCGCGGTGCAGCGTCTGTTCCAGATTGCGTGACAGCATACTCAACGCTCCTTGCCGGTCAGGCTCGCGCCTGGATCAAGACCATGGTCGGCGGGGCAGGTCGCCGCGACACCGCCGACGCGCCCCCAGGCTCGCGCGGTGTCGCGCGGCGGCCGTCAGCCGGGACCGGCGGACGGATACCGCGTACTTTGTGCGGCGAAGTGGGTTTGTCACCTCTTGCGGGCGATCAAGTTATCGCAGAGCGGCGCGGGTGGCATCACCGGCTCGCCTCGAAGCCTAGAACGGCGACCGCGCACGGTGCCAGCCAAATCATGCGCAAATCATTCTTTCTCGATCGTGCATTGCAGCGGGTGCTGATTTTGCCTGGCGAGGTCCATGACCTGGGTGACCTTGGTCTCGGCGACCTCGTAGGTGAACACGCCGCAGACGCCGACACCGCGGCGGTGCACGTGCAGCATGATGCGCGTCGCCTCGTCACGGCTTTTCTGGAAGAAGCGTTCGAGCACGTGGACGACGAACTCCATCGGCGTGTAGTCGTCGTTGAGCATCAGCACCTTGTACATGGCGGGCTTGCGGGTTTTTGGCCGCGCCTTGACGACGACGCCGGTGTTGGGCGTCTCGGCGCCGCGTTTGCCGCCGTCGCTCACGAGGAAAGACTTTTCTGGGGCAGGCTCATCCGTGGTCGCTCGGTTCCTGGTCGGGGGTTGGGGGTGCGAGGCAGGGGTGGAAGGTGGGGTATATGCACCGACTGGCTGAACAAACCATATCGGAAGCCGCGGGCCGCGGAAAAGAGCCGCATCGCTAAATTGCCGTCAGACCTGGCGTGCGGCAATGAAAAAGGCCCGGGCGTGTGCCCGGGCCTGATCCATGAACGGCGGCCGGCCCTGTGCGGGGCCGGCGCGCGACTGCCGATTTCAGGCCGGCAGGTTGAACTTCGACGCCGCCGCCTGGAAACGCGCGGTCAGCGGGGCCATCGCCTGCTCGGCGAGCTTGAACGACGCATCGGCCATCTGGCTGGAGCCGGCAACCGCCTTCTCCATGCTGGTGCGGGCGAGCGACGCCTGCAGATCAACGGCTTCCTTGACCGACTTCACCGAGGTCAGCGCCTTGAAGGCGGCGACGGTCTCGTCGAGCGAGGCCTGCGCGGAGGCGGCCATGGACTTCGACAGGTCCTGCAGGCCGGTGGCCCAGATCTGGCCGGACTTCATGATGGCTTCCAGGTTGCCCTGGCTGAACGCGACGAATTCCTCGGCGCCTTTGAAACTGGTGGTCATGGTTTTCTCCATTTGTTTCGTGACCGGCGCCGTGACGGCCGCCGGGCGGACTGCGGGGGAGGCAACTGCGGCCGGCGAAACTTTCGCTGGCACAGCGACGGCAGGCACCGCGACGATCGGCGCCTCGACTGGTTTGGCTGCCACGAGTTTCACCGGCTTCGCGGCGGCAATCGGGGCGGCGACGGCGACCGGCGCGGGAGCGGAAACAGCTCCGACGGCGCGGCCCGTGGCGGTCTTGGTCGGCGAAGGCTTGGGCGCCGTCGTCGGGCGGACACCCTTGGTGATCTTGGCCATCGGCCTCTCCTTTCGCTGGCTGCCGGTGCGAACCTGCAACACGCTCCATCGGGACACGTGTCTGCGACCAGGCGATGCTGCACCGCAGCAAGACGGATTTAGGCACTTGAATGCGCTGTGTCAACAAAAATGGTGCACCGCACCAAAATCATCCGTCGCGCGTTCCACGGCGGGGGCGGCGGCCCTGCGCGGATGATCCGAACAACGGCCGGTAAGCATCTGCTAATCTTGAGGATTGAATGTCGATGCCACTGGACTTCCCGGACCGCGCCGGTTAGGAGAATCGAGTCGCGGCGCGGCGCCCGGTGTCGGGTGTCCGGGTCTGATTGCCGGCTTTTATGTCCTGACCGGGGTATCTTGATGCGCATTCGCCTGCCCCACAGCATCGCTGGTCGCCTCCGTCGGGTTCTGGCCGGGGTGGGCGTTGCGTCGGCGGTGCTGCTGATCGGTCTGGGCGGCGCGCGGACCGCCGCGGCACAGCCGGCGCCGACCCGTGGCACCGTGGCGGACCGCTACAGCGCGATCGTGCTGGATGCCGGCAGCGGGCGGGTGCTGTCCGAGCTCGCCGCCGACGCTCCGCGCTATCCGGCGAGCCTGACCAAGATGATGACCCTGTTCATGCTGTTCGAGGCGCTGCGCGACCATCGCGTGGCGCTCGATGAGCTGGTGCCGGTCTCGGCCCATGCGGCGGCGATGGAGCCGTCCAAGCTTGGGCTGGTGCCTGGCACCCGGATCACCGTCGAGCAGGCGATTCTGGGGCTGGTGACCAAATCCGCCAATGATGCCGCCGCCGCGGTGGGCGAGATGCTGGGCGGCGATGAGACGCGGTTCGCGCAGATGATGACGCTGCGGGCGCGGGCGCTGGGGATGAGCCACACCAGTTTTCGCAATGCCTCAGGGCTGCCCGACCCCGAACAGGTCACCACCGCGCGCGACATCGCGACGCTGGCACGCCATCTGATTCGTGATTTCCCTGAGCAATACAGCTATTTTTCGGTGCCGAGCTTCCAGTTCCGGGGCCGGACCATCTTCAATCACGACCGCATGTTGCAGCTCTATCCGGGCGCGGACGGGCTCAAGACCGGCTATATCACCGCCTCGGGGCATAATCTGGCGACCTCGGCGGTGCGCGGCGATGTGCGGCTGATCGGCGTGGTGCTGGGCGCGCGCAGCAACGGCGAGCGCGATGTCGATATGCGCCTGCAACTCGATGACGGCTTCACCCAGATGGGGGTCGGGCCGATGATGGCGTCGGTGCCGCAGCACCCGCACGGGCTGATCGCGCGCGCCGAGGCGGCCACGGTGTCGGGGCGCATCGCCACGCCGCCCGCGCCGACCCTGCCGCAGGTGGCGCCCGGCTGGGCGGTGCAGGTGGGCGCCTATCCGACCGAGGCGGCGGCGCGGCACGCGGCGGCCCAGGCGCGGCGCGAGGGTGGCGAGGTACGGGTGGAAACCGCGCAGGTGAAGGGCCGCACGCTGTGGCGCGGGCTGCTGGTCGGGCTGCATCGGCGCGAGGCGACGGCGATCTGCGCGGCCCAGGCCGGACGCCATGCGCCCTGCATGCTGGTGCCGCCGTCGCAGATGGCGGCGCGCTGATCGGTCGCGCCTGACCGGCGCTCTTGCGCCAGCCGGGCCGGATGCGCATTTTGCGGGCGTGAGCACGCGCCTCGGTGGCGCGAGAGGAGTGCGCGATCATGGACGGCGGCAGCGAGCAGCGGCGGATCACGCTTCATGCGCCCGAGGATTTCGTCGGCATGCGCGCCGCCGGGCGGCTCGCCGCGCAGACGCTCGACATGATCACCTCGCATGTCCGCCCCGGTGTCACCACCGGCGCGCTCGACCAGATGATCCACGATTACATGATCGCGCATGGCGCGGTGCCGGCGACGCTGGGGTATCGCGGCTATCCCAAATCGAGCTGCATCTCGATCAATCATGTCGTGTGTCACGGCATTCCTGGCGAGCGCAAGCTGATCGACGGCGACATTCTCAACATCGACGTGACGGTGATCCTGGATGGCTGGTTCGGCGACACCAGCCGCATGTATGTGGCCGGCCAGGCGAGCACGCGGGCGCGCAACCTGATGGATGTCACCTATGAATCCCTGATGCGCGGGATCGCGGCGGTGCGCCCGGGCGCCACGCTTGGCGATGTGGGGCATGCGATCCAGAGCTTTGTCGAGTCGCACCGTTTCTCGGTGGTGCGCGATTTCTGCGGCCATGGCGTCGGGCGGGTGTTTCATGCCGCGCCGAACGTGCTGCATTTCGGTCGCGCCGGCGAAGGCCCGGTGCTGAAGCCGGGGATGTTTTTCACCATCGAGCCGATGGTCAATGCCGGCCGGCCCGAGGTGAAGGTGCTCGATGACGGCTGGACCGCGGTGACCCGCGACCGCAGCCTGTCGGCGCAGTTCGAGCATATGGTGGGCGTGACCGAGGACGGGGTGGAGGTGTTCACCCTGTCACCCGAGGGGCTGCATCACCCGCCTTATGGGATCACCTGAAGCGGTCAGTCGGCTGGCCCGCGCCGGGCGGCACCGCGGCGGGCGGCGATGGCGCCGGCCGCGAGTCCGATGCCCAGCAGAGGCAGCGAGGCGGGTTCGGGAACGTTCGATGGGCCGGCGTTGAGTGCCGTGATGGAGACGCTGCCATTGCCGGTGGTGTTGACGCCGGCGAGGATGTTGCCCGAGATCGTGGCAAACCCGTCGAAGCTGGACACCAGGAACGAGCCGCCGCCGCCACCGCTGTAGCCGGGGCTGGCCAGGCCGCTTCCATCTCCGCCGCCACCACCCGAGTAGCCGCCGCCGCCGCCGCCACCGTTGCCACCACCACCGCCGCCGCCGCCAAAGCCGCCGGCGCCGCTGGCAAATTGTCCGTTGTTATCTCCCGAACCACCAGCGAAGCTGGTGGCCCCGCTGCCCGCCCCGCCGGGATCGCTGCCGCCGCCGGCTGTGCCGCTGCCCAGGAAGCCACCGC
>DAHWBL010000075.1 GCA_027323595.1 Acetobacteraceae bacterium
AAACGGGCGGGGTCGCGCACCTGCTCCACATACAGAACGATCGCGCTGGTGTCGGCATCGTCGGAGAAATATTCAATGAAGTCGGCAAGCCCGAGATCCGCCTCATTGCCGGTGGACACCGAATGATTGACCGCGACATCGCGCGCCTCCAGCGCGGAGCGGATGTGCGAGACCAGCCCGCCGCTGTGCGAGATCACCGCCACCATCGGGTCCGCCCGGCTGCCCGGCGGTGCCGCGCCGATGCGCGCCACCCGCGCCGCACCGGCGAAATTGATCCTGATGCCGTCGAGCGCGTTGATATAGCCAAGACAGTTCGGCCCCAGCATCGCCACCCCGCCGCGCCGCGCGGCCTGGGTGAGCTCGGCCTGCAACCCGTGCTCGCCCATCTCGGCGAAGCCGGCGGCGAACACCACCGCGGCCGCCACCTTGCGCCGCGCGCAGCCCTCGATCGCCGCCACCGCGCCGTTCGCCGGCACGCACAGCACCGCCAGATCGATGCCCTCGGGCAGCGCGTCGTAGTCGGTGACGATGGGACGCTCGCCAATATGGCCGCCGGCGCGGCCGAGCAGATGGATCGGCCCGGCGAATTCGTTGAGCGTGAGATTTTCAAGGATCGTCTGCCCCGCGCTGCCGGGCCGGGCGGAGGCCCCGACGATGACGACACTGCGCGGGCGCAGCAGCCGCTCGATCGCCGGGCGGTTTGGATCGTTGTTGGTCATGACGCGGCTTTCTTGGTTCAGTGGCTCTGGTCGGGGGCGAACATCGGCAAATTGGTGCCATCGGGCAATGGCTGCCAGACTACCCGCAGCCGCATGCCGATGCGCAGATCGGCAGCCGCGCAATCGACGATGTTGGCCATCACGTTCACCCCCTCGTCGAGCGACACCAGCCCGATCGCGAACGGCTCATGGCCACGAAACGCCGCCGGCGCGCGGCGCACGATGGTGAAGCTGAACAACACGCCGCCGCCAGCCACCTCGCGCCATTCCACCGGCCCGCCATCGAAAATGCTCGCCGGGCGCGGGTAGAACTGAAATTTCCGGCAGCGCGGATCATATTGCAGCACAAAGCGCCGCTCGCGCGTGGCCTCCCAGAAGGGGCGCGAAAAGCTGCGCGGGCGGGCGCCGCCACGCTCCACCGCGCGCGTGTCGGACAGGTCCATCATCACGCTCATCCTCAGCTCCCATCGGTGAGAATCATCACCGCGCTGGTCATCCAGTTGCGTCCATAGGGAATGCCGCCGATGCCGGTGACCAGCGCGCTCGCGCGCGCGCGCACCTGGCGCGCGCCGCCCTGCCCGAAAATCTGGCGCACCGCCTCGATCAAATTGGTGCCGCCCCCGGCCAGCCCGCACTGGCCGGCCGAAATCTGCCCGCCGCCGGTGTTGAGCGGAATATCCCCCGCATGGGTGAAATCATGCGCATGGATGAACGCCCCGCCCTGCCCGGGCTTGCAGAAACCCAGCATCTCCAGTTGCAGCATGATGGCGATGATGAAGTCGTCATAAGGATGGATCGAGCCGATTCGCGCCGGGGTGATGCCGGCGGCGGCGAACGCCCGCCGGCCGGCGTCGGCGTGGCCGCTTTCGGTGACATCGACAATTGATTCGTTGCCGCGATGATTGGTCCGCTCCCCATAGCCCACCGGCACCGCGACGCGGGTGAGCCCGCGCCGCTCGGCGGCACGCCGGCTCATCACCAGCACCCCGCTCGCGCCATCGCACACCATGACGCAGTCGAGCAGGCGCACCGGCTCGGCGATCATCCGCGATTGCAGATAATCCTGCGTGGTGATGGGCTTGCGCAATTTCTCCACCGCCAGCGGATTGAGCACCGCATGCCCGCGCTGCGCCACCGCAAGTGCCGCGAGCGCGGTCTCATCGAGCCCGTACTGGTGGGCATAGCGCGTGCTGAGCAGGCCGAACGCGGTGACCGGGCCGAGATAGCCCAGCGGCGCGGTCCATTCCTCGGCGAAGCTGCGGCGGCCGTTGCGGTTATCCTCGGCGGCCTGGGTGTCGGCGAAAAGACACAGCACCACACTACAGAAACCGGCATCGATTGCGGCCGCCGCGCGCGCCACCGCCCCCACCGGCGAACACCCGCCAATGTCCACCGTCTGGGCGAAATCCAGCACCAGCCCGAGCTGGTCGGCGAAGGTCTGCGACCAGAAGATGTTGCCCGACCCGGTGGTGGAGGATGACAGGATCAGCCCGTCGATCTCGTCCTTGGCAATGCCGGTGTCGGCGAGCAGCCCGTGCAGCACCTGCGCACCCAGCTCCCAGATGTCGCTCGTGCTGCGCTCGACGATCTTGGTTTCGGCGAAGCCGACAATGGCGGCGTCATGCAATGCCATCAGATTTCTCCACTCTGCCCCGGCGGGCGCAGGGGTGGCACCTTCTTTTCGACGAAGGCGCGCACGCGTTCCATTCCGTCACTTCCCGAAACCGACGCGCCGATCAGGCTTTCCATGAACAGCCCGTCGTCGTGCGACAGGTCGGTCACACGCGGCAGCGCCGCGCAGATCGCCCAGTTTGTCAGCGGCGCGTTGTCGGCGATGATGCGCGCGAGCTCCTCGGCGCGCGCCATCGCGCCACCGGCGGGCACCACATACTGGCACAGATCGAACCGCTCGGCCTCGGCCACGCTCAGCACCCGTCCGGTCAGCATCATGTCGGCCATGCGGCCATAGCCGAGCAGGCGCTGGATCCGCACCGAGCCACCCCCGCCCACGAAAATCCCGCGCCGCGCCTCGGGCAACGCGAAAAACGCCGTGGCATCGGCCACCCGCACATCCGTCGCCGAGGCCAGCTCCAGCCCGCCGCCGACACACGCCCCGGTGATCGCGGAAATGAACGGCACCTTGCCGCGCGCGATCATGTCGAAGGTCGGATGCCAGCGTCCGCGCTGGCGGCGCG
>DAHWBL010000087.1 GCA_027323595.1 Acetobacteraceae bacterium
CCACCAACCGCGAGCGCGGCGAGGAGGGCGAACGGCTGCTCGACTGGGCGTTCCGCGAGTTCGAGGACGTCAATCTGTTCGCCGCCGGCGACGTGATCGACACCGCCAGGGTGTGGCTGGGCGAACAGACCAGCGTGCCGCTGGTGGTCGATCAGGGCCTGGTGCTGACCCTGCCGCGCGGCTGGCGCGACCGGATCAAGGTGAGCACGCAATTCGCGGCACCTGTGCCCGCGCCGGTGCGCAAGGGCGATGTGCTCGGCAAATTGATGATTTCGGGCCAGGGGGTGCCGGCGGCGGAGCAGAATCTGCGCGCCGGCGCCGACGTCGCCCGCCTCGGGCTGCCGCAGCGCGGGTTGGCGGTGCTCGCCCATTTCGTGACCGGCTCCTGAGCGCGCCCACGCCATCGGGCCGCTTCATCACGCTGGAAGGCGGCGAGGGGGCGGGCAAGAGCACCCAGGCGCGGCTGCTGGCCGAGCGTCTGCGCGCCGCCGGCCATGACGTGCTGCTGACCCGCGAGCCAGGCGGCACCGCCGGGGCGGAGGCGCTGCGCGCGCTGCTGCTGGCCGGCACTGTCGGGTGGTCCGCGGCGGGCGAGGCGTTCGTGCATTTCGCCGCCCGCGCCGACCATGTGGCCCTCGCGCTGCGCCCCGCCCTGGCGCGCGGCGCCTGGGTGGTGTGCGACCGGTTTTCCGACAGCACCATGGCCTATCAGGCGGACGGGCAGGGCGCCGACCCCGCATTGATCGCCGGGCTCGCCGCACTGGTCGGCCTCGCCCCGGACCTGACGCTGGTGCTGGACGTGCCGCCTTCGGTGGCGGCGGCGCGGCTGGCCGGGCGCGGCCAGGCGGCCGACCGCTATGAGCGCGAGGATGCGGCCTTCCAGGCGCGGGTGCGGCAGGGGTTTTTACGCATCGCCGCGGCCGAGCCGGGCCGCTGCGCGGTGCTCGACGCGACCGGCGACACCGCGACGGTGGCCGACGCGCTGTGGGCGGTGGTTGCGTCACGGCTGCAGGGGGGGCGATGAGCTTTCCCGAACCGCGCGCCGCGACCGAACTGCTCGGGCAGGCGGCGGCCGAGGCGGCGCTGCTGGAGGCGCTGCGGGCGCAGCGTCTGCACCATGCCTGGCTGCTGACCGGCCCGCCCGGGGTCGGCAAGGCCACCCTGGCCTATCGCTTCGCCCGCCGGCTGCTGGCCGGGGTGCCGCCGGAGGGCGCGGGGCTGGCGCTGCCGCCCGAGCATCCGGTGTTCCGACGGGTGGCCGCCGGCACCCATGCCGACCTGCTGACCATCGCGCGCGCCTGGGACGAGAAGCGCAAGCGGGTGCGCGGCGAGATCGTGGTGGATGATGTCCGCCGGATCGGCGATTTCTTCCATCTGACCGCCGTCGAAGGCGGCTGGCGGGTGGTGATCGTCGATGAGGCGGAGGAGATGAATCGCAACGCCGCCAACGCGTTGCTGAAATTCCTTGAGGAGCCGCCACCGCGCGCGCTGCTGCTGCTGGTGTGCAACGCGCCGGGGCGGCTGCTGGCCACCCTGCGCAGCCGGTGCCGCCGCCTGGCGCTGTCGCGGCTGCCGACCGACGACGTGGCGGCGCTGCTGGCCCGCCACGCGCCCGAGCTGTCGGCACCCGACCGGGCGCAGGTGGCAGCGCTCGCCGAGGGGGCGCCGGGCCGGGCGGCGCGGCTGATCGCCGAGCAGGGCGTGTCCCAGGCCGGCATGGTCGATGCGCTGCTCGACGCGCTGCCGGACCTGCCGCCCGGCGAGGCGCACGGGCTGGCCGACAAGCTCGGCGCGGACGGGTTCTCCGGCTTCATGGACATGCTCACCGCCCGCCTCGCCGCGCGGGTGCGCACACAGGCGCGGACCGGCGGCGATGGTCGTTTCGCCGGTCGCCCCCTTGAAGACTGGGTGGACGTGTGGCAGGCCCTGGTGCGGCTCCAGAGCGACACGGAGCACTTCAACATGGACAAGCGCCAGGCCCTGATCATGGGGCTCGGCCTCTTGCGCGGATCATGACAGAAACCACAAAATCAAGCTTTTATCTGACGACGCCAATCTATTACGTGAACGGCGCACCGCATATCGGGCACGCCTACACCTCGATCGCGGCGGACGTGCTGGCGCGCTGGCAGCGGCTGGACGGGCGCGACGTGTTCTTTCTCACCGGCACCGACGAGCACGGCCAGAAGGTGGAAAAGGCGGCGCAGGAGGCCGGCATCGATCCGCAGGGCTTCTCCGACCAGGTGTCGGCGAGCTTCCGCGCCATGGCCGACGCGATGGGCGTCTCCTACGACGATTTCATCCGCACCACCGAGCCGCGCCACAAGGCGGCCTGCGCCGAGCTGTGGCGCCGGCTGGTCTCGTCCGGACAGATCTATCTGGGCCATTACGAAGGCTGGTACGCGGTCCGCGACGAGGCCTTCTACGGCGAGGATGAGCTGGTCGCCGGCCCCGATGGCAGCCGGCTGGCTCCCTCCGGCGCGCCGGTCGAATGGGTGCGCGAGCCGAGCTATTTCTTCCGCCTGTCGCAGTGGCAGGACCGGCTGCTGGCCTTCTACGAGGCGAATCCGGACTTCATCTCGCCGACGGCGCGCCGCAACGAGGTGCTGAGCTTCGTGCGCGGCGGCCTCAACGACCTGTCGGTCAGCCGCACCACCTTCCGCTGGGGCGTGCCGGTACCCGGCGATCCGGCGCACATCATGTATGTGTGGCTCGACGCGCTGACCAATTACCTGTCCGCCGCCGGCTTTCCTGACGAGGCGGCGCCGCGCTGGCGCTATTGGCCGGCCGATCTGCATCTGGTCGGCAAGGAGATCGTGCGCTTCCACGCGGTCTATTGGCCGGCCTTCCTGATGGCCGCCGGGCTGGCGGTGCCGCACCGCGTCTATTCGCACGGCTGGTGGACGGTCGAGGGCGAGAAGATGAGCAAATCGGTCGGCAACGTCGTCGATCCGGTGGCGCTGGTTGGCGAATTCGGCCTCGACGCGGTGCGGTTCTTCCTGCTGCGCGAGGTGCCGTTCGGCAATGACGGGGATTTCTCGCGCCGGGCGCTGATCGGGCGGATGAACGGCGAACTGGCCAATGACCTGGGCAATCTGGCCCAGCGCAGCCTGTCGCTGATCAACAAGAATCTCGACGGCGTGCTGCCCGCGCGCGGGCCGATGACCGCGCCGGACAGCGTGCTGCTCGCCGCGGTCGAGGCGCTGCCCGAGCTGCTGCGCGCCCGCTTCGCCCGCTGCGCCTTCCATGAGGCGCTGGAGGAGGTGTGGAAGGTGATCCGCGCCGCCAACGCCTACATCGATCACCAGGCGCCATGGGCGCTGCGCAAGACCGACACGGTGCGCATGGGCGAGGTTCTGCGGGTGCTGGCGGACGTGCTGCGCGGGGTGGCGACCCTGTTGCAGCCCTTCATGCCCGGCGCGATGGGCCGCATGCTCGACCAGCTCGGCGTGCCGGAAACCGCGCGCGGCCTGGACGATCTGCGCGCGCCGCTGCCGGCCGGGACGATGCTGCCCGCACCCGCCGGAATCTTCCCACGTTACGTTGAAAAAGCCTGATAACCATCAGATGTTAATCGATTCTCACTGCCATCTGGATTATTGGAGCGCGGAGGAACTGCCGGGGCTGCTGGAGCGCGCCCGCGCCGCCGGGGTCGGCGAACTGGTCAGCATCGGCACCAGCCTCGAACAATCCCGCACAATCATGGCGTTGGTGAACGATCTTCAGGCGGTTTGGTGCACCGTGGGCATCCATCCGCACCAGGCCGCGAGCGAGG
>DAHWBL010000090.1 GCA_027323595.1 Acetobacteraceae bacterium
ACGAGAACCCGGTCTCGATGCCGGCCCGCCGTCCGGCCTGGCGCAAGCGCTAGCAGCCCCTCCTGAAGTAAGGTCTTTTCCCGGGACTTGAACCCAGGCAGGCGCGCCGCCATCTAACCGCGCCGGTTAACAATTTGTAAATGTATATGTAGTACGGCAACGCATCCGTTGCACCGCCCCCCGCCCCGCGGCCAGCGGCCGCCATGCGCCACCGGGTGGCCACCGGCCGCCATGCGCGATCACGCGCGCATGGCAGCCGGCCCGGTTCAGCCCAGCCGTTCGCCGTGCAGCACGACGTCCAGCCCCTCGACCTCCTCCTCGCGGGTCACCCGCAGCCCGATCACCGCGTCGATGATCTTGAGCAGGACGAAGCTCACCACCCCGCTCCAGACCAGCGTCGCGGCAACCGCGATCACCTGCGCCTCGAACTGCGGCAGCCCGCCGATATAGACGCCGTCCTTGGCGGCATCGGTCGCCGACAGCGGGCCGTAGGCGAACACCCCGGTCAGCAGCGCGCCGATGATCCCGCCGACGCCATGCACACCGAACGCATCCAGGCTGTCGTCATAGCCCAGCGCGTGCTTCAGCGAGGTCCCCGACCAGAAGCAGATCACCCCGGCGGCAACGGCGATGACCAGCGCCGGCCCCGGCAGCACGAAGCCCGAGGCCGGGGTGATCGCCACCAGCCCGGCCACCGCGCCCGACACCGCGCCCAGCACCGACGGCTTGCCCTTGGCGATCCACTCGGCGAACATCCACGCCAGCGCCGCCGCGGCGGTGGCCACCTGCGTCACCACCATCGCCATGCCGGCACGCCCGTTCGCCCCCACCGCGGAGCCCGCGTTGAAGCCGAACCAGCCCACCCACAGCAGCGCCGCGCCGATCAGCGCGTAGCCCACGTTGTACGGCGCCATGTTCTCCGACGGATAGCCGACGCGCTTGCCCAGCACCAGGCAGCACACCAGCCCGGCGATGCCGGCATTGATGTGCACCACCGTGCCGCCGGCGAAATCCGCCGCCCCCGGCGGGCCGGCCACACCCGCGCCCAGCCAGCCGGTCGGCGCCCACACCCAATGCGCGATCGGCGAATAGACCACCAGCGACCACAGCACCATGAACACGATCATCGCCGAGAATTTCATCCGGTCGGCGAACGCCCCGGCGATCAGCGCCGGCGTGATGATGGCGAAGGTCATCTGATAGACCATGTAGACGCTCTCGGGGATCGTCTGCGGCGCCGCCGCGTCGGTGCCCGCGCCCAGCGTGAACGGCTTGTCCCAGTTCTCGGCAAGCCCGTTCAGAAACAGCCGCGACAGATCGCCCAGATACAGCCCGCCATTGGTGAAGGCGAGGCTGTAGCCGGCCACCATCCACACGATGGTGATCAGGCACACGATGGTGAAGGACTGCATCATCGTCGCCAGAATGTTCTTCTTGCGAACCATTCCGCCATAGAACAAGGCAAGACCGGGAATGGTCATCATCAGCACCAGCGCGGTGGAGGTGAGCATCCAGGCGGTGTCGCCGGTGTCGATCTTGGCGGCGGGAGCGTCGTCGGCGAACGCCGGCAGCGCGAGCATGACCAGTGGCGCGGCGAAGCTCGCCGCCCGCATAAGGCGATTTTTCATCGGTATGATCCTGTTGTCAGAGCGCGGCGAGGTCGGATTCGCCAGTGCGGATGCGCACCGCCTGCTCGATGTCCATGACGAAAATCTTGCCGTCGCCGATCTTGCCGGTCTGCGCGGCCTTCGAGATCGCCTCGATCACCTGCTCGGCCATCGTCGCGGGCACCACCACCTCGATCTTCACCTTGGGCAGGAAACTCACGTGATATTCCGCCCCACGGTAGATCTCGGTCTGTCCCTTCTGCCGTCCAAACCCCTTCACCTCGGTGACGGTCAGGCCCTGGACACCAAGCGGCGTCAGCGCCTCGCGCACGTCGTCGAGCTTGAAGGGCTTGATGATAGCCATGATCAGCTTCATCGCTCTGTCCCCTGTCAATGCGGCGCCGCCTGCCGGCCTGCGCACGTTCGGAAAATCATTTTCCCGCCGGATGCATTCCAAGAACTATGCCACCACCGCCGATCTTGCGCCACACGGCATGTGGGCACATTCTAGCCAGCAACGCTTGCACAATTCAGGTGCAGCACGCCCGGCAAAGCGGCTCGCCCAGCCCGTCCGCCCCTGCCTCGATCCGGAGCAGCCCCATGCACGCCACCGCCAGCGCCGCCGCCACCCCCATCGAGGTCGGCGTGTGCATCGTCGGCGCCGGCCCGGTCGGCGGCGCCATCGCCGCCCGCCTCGCCGCCGCCGGCATCCCCACCGCCCTCATCGACCGCGCCGCCCTGCCGCCGATGGAGCACCCCGATTTCGACGGCCGCGCCTACGCCATCGCCGCGGGCTGCCAGAATTTCCTCGCCCAGGCCGGCTTGTGGGACGCGCTGCCCCGGCCCCCCGGCCCCATCCTCGACATCCGCATCACCGACGGGCGCATCGGCCAGCCCGCCAGCCGGCTGTTCCTGCATTTCGACCATACCGACCTCGGCGACCGCCCGTTCGGCTGGATGGTCGAGGCGCGCGACCTGCGCGTCGGCCTCAATTCCCGCCTCGCCGCCTTGGCCAACCTGCATCTGTTCGCCCCGGCGCAGGCCACCGTCCGCCGCGACGCCGACGCCGCCACCATCACCATCGCCGGCGGCCCGACCATCACCGCGAGCCTCGTCATCGCCGCCGACGGCCGCGACAGCCGCCTGCGCCGCGACGCCGGCATCATCGCCACCCGCCTGCCCTACCGCCAGCACGCCGTGGTCTGCGCCATCGCCCACGAACGCCCCCACCACGGCACCGCGCTCGAACATTTCCTCCCCGAGGGCCCGTTCGCCCAGCTCCCGATGGCGCCCAGCGAAGCCGGCGACAACATCTCCGCCCTGGTCTGGACCGACCGCCCAGAACGCGCCGCCCGCTTCATGGAAATGGACGCGCCCGGCTTCACCCGCGAGATCACCCGCCGGCTGGGCACCCACCTCGGACCGATCCGCCTGGTCGGCCGCCGCTGGTCCTACCCGCTCTCCGCCCTGATGGCGCAACGCTTCACCGCCCCCCGCCTCGCGCTGGTCGGCGACGCCGCCCACGGCGTGCACCCCATCGCCGGCCAGGGCCTCAATCTGGGCCTGCGCGACGCCGCCCAGCTCTGCGACCAGCTCATCGATGCCTGGGAAGACGGCGCCGACCTCGCCAGCCCCGCCCTGCTCGCCCGCTACCAGGCCGCCCGCCGCCCCGACGCCATGCTCATGCTCGCCGCCACCGACGCGCTCGACCGCCTGTTCAGCACCGACTTCCCCCCCCTGCGCCTCGCCCGCGACCTCGGCATCGCCGCGGTCCACCGCATCCCCCCGCTCAAGCGCTTCTTCATGCGCCAGGCAATGGGCGCCGCAATGCTCCCCGGCTGACCCCCCCACCCCAACCCTCCCCACCAGGGGGAGGGAGATGGTTTTCTTCCCCCTCCCCCTCGTGGGGAGGGCCGGGGTGGGGGGGCTTCCCAACCCTCACCGCCCACCCACCCCCCGCCACAAAAACGTCAGCTCATGCTTGTTCACCGCCAGATGCACCACCCGTCCGCCAGGGATCGCCGCGAACGCCTCCGCCGCCTCATGGTCCGTCGCGCCCTGGAACTTCAGCGTGCAGATGATCCGCCCCACCACCCCCGCATCGATCCAGCTCCGCACCAGCTCCAACAGCCGGTCCGGATAGGCGATGATGTCGGAAAACATCCAGTCGCACGCCTCCGGCGCCATCGCGAACGCGCTGCCCTGGCGCCAGCTCACCCCGGCCATCGATGCCACCCGCGGCTCCAGCGGCGCACGATCCACCGCCAGCACCTGCGCGCCCAAACTGGCCAGCGCCCAGCTCCAGCCGCCCGGCGACGCGCCCAGATCGATGCAGCGCGCGCCCGCCGCCGGCCAGTCGCCAAAGCGCAGACACGCCTCCCATAATTTCAGATAGGCCCGGCTCGGCGGCCCGACCCGATCCTCGACAAAGCCCGGCACCACACCCACGAACGGGCTGGCCTTGGTCGGGCTCGCCAGCATCAGCTCGGGCTCCAGCAGCGTCCAGCCGCCCAGATGCCCCGCCGGCGGCAGATCGCCCGGCACGAACAGGCGCGGACGCATCGGCGGCAGCCGTGCCGCGATCAACGCCGCGCGGCGAAAATGCGCGACATTCAGGCAATCCCAGTTGCGCTGCATCGCCCGCAGCGCGTCCGCCCCCGCCTTGATCGAGCCGACCGGCACCAGGCGCGGCGCGGTCCACACATCGAGCGCCCAGGCGCACGCCACCGGCGCCTGCGCCGACAGCGCGAGCCGGCCATGCCAGCCACTGATCCCCACCCCGCGCCGCGCCAGTTCCTCGGCCAGCACCGCCTCGAACCCCTCGGCGGCGAGATAGGCGGCGGCAACCTCAGTCACGCACCGCCGCCACCGCCAGCACCAGCCAGCCCAGCATCAACACGCTGCCCCCCACCGGCGCCACCGGCCCCAGCGAACGCCCGGAAAACGCATGCACATCCAGCGCCCCACAAAACAACACCAGCCCCAGCAGCAACAGCAGAGCGCCACCACCCAGCCACACCCCGCCGCGCGCGCGCAGCCACAGCCCCAGGCCCAACAGAACCGGCGTGTGCCAGGCCTGCATGTCGAGCGCGGTGCGAAACAACCCCTCCCCCGGCGCGCCCGCCATCACATGCGCCCCCACCGCCGCCAAGGCGACCACCCCCACCCCCGACAAACACCCA
>DAHWBL010000094.1 GCA_027323595.1 Acetobacteraceae bacterium
CTTTATCGAAGTGGTGAAGGGCCAGCAGGGGCCGGATGCCGCCATCGATTCTTCTGATGCGCGGGCGTCGATCCTGGGGGCGATGGTGCGCCACACGCTGGCCGCGAAAGAGGAGATCCATGCCGCCGACCTGCTGCGGCCAGGCGATCGCGGATTTCTGGCGGCGGTGCTGCGGCCTGGCTCGCGCGCGGTGACAGTGGCGGTCGATGCGGTGACCGGTTCGGCGGGGCTGATCTGGCCAGGCGATCATGTCGATCTGATCCTGACGCAGTCGCTGCTCGGCGAGGCGCTGCCGGTCGGGCGGCGCGTGGCGGCGGAGACGGTGCTGTCGGATGTGCGGGTGATCGCCATTGATCAGCAACTGGTGCAGGGCGCGGAGGCGACGCCGAAGGAGGCGCAGGCGCGCACGGTGACGCTGGAGCTCAATGCCGAGGAGGCCGAGCGTGTGTCGGTGGCGGTGCGGCTGGGGCGGCTGTCGCTTGCGGTGCGTGCGGCCACGGCGAGCGCGGTCGATCCGGCCGCGCCGCCGGCCGAGGCGGCGCGCGCGACGACCTGGGCCGATGACGTGTCGCCCGCACTGCGCGGCGGCAAGGTGAACGCGCCGGCGCCGACCAATTCGATCCGCGTGTATCAAGGTGCCGCGGATGGCAAGGAGTACCGGTTCTGATGACCCAGGAATTCATCCGCTCGACGCTGGTCGCGTTCCTGTCGGCGATGCTGGCGATGATGTTTGGTGCCGGCGGGCCGGCGCGGGCCGAGAGTGCCGCGGCGATGGAGGCGGTGCATAATCTGATGCTGGAATCCGGTGCCGGGCGGGTCGTGCCGCTGGATGGGCCGGTTGCCAACGTGTTCGTCGCTGACCCGAAAGTTGCCGAGGTGCGTCCGGCGAGTTCGTCCAGCCTGTTCATCTTTGGCATCGGCAGCGGACGCACCACCATCGCGGCACTCGATGCCGCGGGCAAGCCGGTGGCGCAGTTCAATGTCTCGGTGACGCCGTCCAGCTATGGCGCCAACCAGGCGGAGACCAACATCGCGCGGATGGTGCCGGGCAGCCACGTGAAGGTGCGGGTCAACGCGCATGCGCTGATGCTGACGGGCACGGTGCCCGATCCGCAGGCGGCGGCGCAGGCGATGGCGGTGGCCAAGGGCTATGCGGTCGATGGCCAGGCGGTGGATGACCAGCTCTCGGTGCTGTCCTCGACGCAGGTGACGCTGAAGGTGCGGATGGCGGAGATGAACCGCAACGTGGTGCGCCAGATCGGGGTGAACTGGCAGGCGATGGGCAATATTGGGTCGATCGGCAACGTGCTTCCCGCGCTCGGGCTGACGGCCAATGCGTTGAACACGGTCTGCTCGGTGGTGCCGACCACTGCCTCCTGCATGGGGGGCAACATCGATGGCGTGATCGAGGCGCTGGCGCAGGACAGCCTGGTGCATATGCTCGCCGAGCCCAATCTGACGGTGATCAGCGGGCAGCGCGCGAGTTTTCAGGTGGGTGGCGAATTTCCGATCCCGATCGCGCAGATGGCCGGCGCGGTGTCGGTGGATTTCAAGAATTACGGTGTGAGCCTCGCCTTCGTGCCGACGGTCTATAGCGACGGGCGGATCAATCTGCACGTGATGCCCGAGGTCAGCCAGATCAGCACCCAGAACAGCGTGTCGGTGACCACGTCGGGCTCGACGCTGGTTATCCCGTCGCTGACGGTAAGGCGGGCGGAGAGCACCGTCGAGCTGGGCAGCGGGGAGACCTTCGCGATCGCGGGGCTGTTGCAGGACACGAGCTCGGACCAGACGAGCGGTCTGCCGGGTCTGGGCGAGGTGCCGGGGCTGGGCGCCCTGTTCCGCACCGACAATTTCAATCGGCTTGAGGACGAGCTGGTGATTTTGGTCACTCCCTATGTGTCGCGGCCGGTGACGCAGAGCGCGTCGATCCGCGGGCCTGATGATGGCTATGCGCCGCCCTCCGAGGCCGAGCGGCTGTTTTTGATGCGCCAGGTGGACCAGGCACAGCGTGCCAGCCCGGCGCGCATTCCCGGCGCGGCTGGATTCATGGTGCAATGAGCGAGGATGTGATGCGCGGCATGGGGCACAGGACGGCGGTGCTGGCGGTCGGCGCGGGGCTGTTGCTGGCGCTGCCGGGGTGCGAATATTTCGATCCGTATCAGCGTGCCGGCGCCTGGCACCCGACCGGGGCCAACGAGGCCAATATCGCGGCGATGACGAGGAATCCAAACGATCTGATCGCCGGGCATGATGACGGGCGGACCGATGCGGCCGCGCCGGTTCTGTCGATCGGACGGGTCAGCGCTGACATGCCCAAATCGCTGCCGAGTGCCAGCGGCGGTGGCGGTGGTAGCAGTGGCGGCGGTGGTGGCGGCGGCGGCGGTGGTGGTGGCGGGGCGTCCGCCGCGGCGGGAGGAAACTGATCATGCCTGATACCGGGATCATCGTGCCGGCGGCGGGAGGCGACGAGACGGCGCGGCATGACCGCCCGTCGTTGCTCGCCTTCATCGCCGATGCCGGCACCGAGGCGGCGCTGCGCGACGGGCTTGCCGATTTCTGTGGCAAGGATATCGAGGTGCGGCGCGGCAACGTGGTCACCGCGACGGCGGCGATGCAGAAGCAGGCGACACCGCGGGTGCTGGTGGTGGATGTCGCGGGGTCCGAGCAGCCGCTGAGCGATCTGCGTGCGCTGGCCGATGTCACCGAGCCGGATGTGTGCGTGCTGGTGGTGGGGTATCTGGACAGCGCGGATTTTTATCGTGAGATCACCCGTGGCCTGGGGGCGGCGGATTATCTGCCGCGGCCGCTGACGCGCGAGAAGGTGGCGCGGCATTTCGGTCCGGTGGCGCTGGGGCGCGCGCCGACTCTGGATTCGCTGGGCGGGCGCGGCATTTCGATCACCGGGGTGCGCGGCGGCACCGGGGCATCGACCATCGCGGTGAATCTGGCCTGGTATTTCGGCGTGCTGATGCGCCGGCATACGGTTCTGCTCGATCCGGACCTGCATCGCGGCATGGCCTCGTTCCTGTTGAACGTGCCGCATGGCGCGGGTCTGCGCCAGGCGCTGGAGGTGCCCGAGCGCATCGACGTGCTGCTTGCCGAGCGTGCCGCGCAGCCGGCGGCGGACCGGCTGCATGTGCTGTCGAGCGAGGAGAAGATGATCACCGAGCCGGGTTATGTCGCCGGTGCCGCGGAGATGCTGCTCGAAGCCTTGCGGCGGCGCTATAATTTCATCGTCGCCGATGTGCCGTTCGGGCCGGTGCCGCTGTATCGCGATCTGCTCAAGCTGGTGCATCAGCGGGTGCTGGTGCTGGACCCCTCGCTCGCCTCGGTGCGTGACACGCTGCGGCTGCTGACGCTGCCGGCGGGGCCGACCCAGGTGCAGCGCCCGGTGCTGGTGCTGAACCGGCTTGGGCGGCCGGGTGGGTTGAGCCGGCGGCATATTGAGGACGCGCTCAAGATGAAGGTCGATATCGTCATTCCCGATCAGCCGCGCCAGGTCGGGGCGGCAGCGACGATGGGTGAGCCGGCGGCGGCGGTGCGCGGGGCGTTCCGCAACGCCATCGCCGATCTGGCGCGCCAGGTTGGCTCGGTCGGGCTGCTCGATGGTGTCGATGCGACAGCCGAGCCGTTGGCCGATGCCGGCCGGCGGCCGTGGTGGCGCCTGCTGGGCAAACGCGGATGAGCCCGCAGCTTCCCGCGTTCGGCCGGCGCTCGGTTCCGGCTGCCAACGACGCGGCGCCAACGCCGCAGATCCCCGAGAGCGGGCCGATCGTCTCGGCGTCGGCGGCGGCGGCGGTGACCTCGGGTGTGCCGAGCGACGTGATCGCCGATCTGCGCGCGATCTGCCTCGGGCGGCTCGATCCGACGGCGGTGTCGAACATGAGCACCGACCAGCTCAGCACCGATCTGGAGCGGCTGATCTCCGAGATCGCGACCGAGCGGCGCATCCAGTTGAACAGCCGTGAGCAGCGGGCGCTGGCCGCGGAGCTGGTGTTCGACATTCTGGGGCTCGGGCCGCTGGAGACGCTGCTCGAGAATGACAGCATCAGCGAGATCATGGTGAACGGGCCGCACAAGGTGTTCATCGAGCGCGCCGGGCGGCTGGTGATTTCGAAGGTGCGGTTTCGCGATACCGAGCATCTGACCAGCATCTGCCAGCGGATCGCGTCTGCGGTCGGTCGGCGGATCGACGAGTCGAGCCCGATGGCGGATGCGCGGCTGAAGGACGGCTCGCGCGTGAACATCGTGTTCCCGCCGCTCGCGCTCGATGGTCCGTACCTGTCGATTCGCAAATTCAGCCGCAAAATCATCGATTTTCAGCGACTGATCGAGTTCGGCGCGCTGACCCAGCCGGTGTCACAGATACTTCAGCTTGCGGCCAAGGCGCGGCTCAACGTGATCATTTCCGGCGGCACCGGCTCGGGCTAGACGACGCTGCTGAACGCGATGTCGCGGCTGATCGACGCGACCGAGCGGGTGATCACGGTGGAGGACGCGGCGGAGTTGCAGTTGCAGCAGCCGCATGTGGTGCGCATGGAGACACGGCCGGCGAACCTGGAGGGACGCGGCGAGGTGAGCCAGCGCGAGCTGATGCGCAACGCGCTGCGCATGCGGCCCGACCGGATCATCATCGGTGAGTGTCGTGGCGCCGAGGCGTTCGACATGTTGCAGGCGATGAACACCGGCCATGACGGCAGCATGTCCACAGTCCATGCCAACAGCACGCGCGACGCGCTGACGCGCATCGAGAACATGGTGCAGATGGGAAACATGGGGCTGCCGTCACCGGCGATCCGAACCCAGATTGTCGGCGCGGTGGACGTGATTGTGCAGGTCGAGCGGCAGCGCGATGGTGGGCGACGCATCACCCAGGTGACCGAGGTGTGCGGCATGGAAGGCGAGACCATCACGCTCAACGACGTGTTTCAGTTCGAGGTGCGCAGCGAGGGCAAGGACGGGCGTCTGTATGGCGGCTACAAGGTCAGCCGGGTGCCGCCGGCGTGTCAGCGCCAACTGGTGAATTTCGGTCTTGAGGCGGAATGGTATGCCATTCTGGACTCCGCGCTGGCGACGTCATGAGCCAATCGACCATCCTGCTTTTGCTGGTGCTGTCGTGCATGTCGCTCGGCGGGCTCGCGGTGAGCGGCATGCTGGTGTCGCGGCTGCAGAAGCAGGAGCGCAAGCTGGCGCTGCGCAAGGCCGGGGTCGCGGTGCCGATGGAGGATGCGCGGGTCCAGCTTTCCGCCTTCACGCCGCCGAAGCCGACCAAGCAGCCGTTCTATATGACGTTCGTCGGCTTTTTCGGCGTGGATATGCAGCGCGCCGACCAGTATCCGGTGAAATGGTGGGTGATGATGGGCTTCGCGCTCGTGCTCGCCTTCATCGTCTACATCGTCGCCGCCCGTCTGCTCGGCAGCTTCGCGCTGCTGGTGCTGCCGGCGGCGTGGGTGTTTTTCTCGCGCGCCGGACTGGGCTGGGTGATGGGCCGGCGGCGGGAGAAGATTTTGCAGCAATTCCCTGACGCGCTGGCGATGATCGTGCGCTCGGTGGGGGTGGGTCTGCCGGTGGTCGGCGCGATGCGCTCGGTGGGGATCGAGGCGTCGGAGCCGACGCGACAGGAGTTCGCCACGCTGATCGAGCAATTATCCATCGGCGTGCCGCTGGAGGAGGCGCTGTTCAAGATGGCGCACCGGGTCAATCTGGCGGAGTATCGGTTTTTCGCGACCGCGCTGGTGTTGCAGGCGCAGACTGGCGGATCGCTCAGCGCGACGCTGGAAAGTCTTGGCGATGTGATCCGCAAGCGCCTCGCGCTCAAGGCGCGTGGCCACGCGCTTGCCTCCGAGGCGCGGGCCAGCGCGATCGTGCTTGGCCTGCTGCCGGTGGCGCTGGGCCTGATGCTGTGGGTGATGAACCCGGGCTATTTGAGCGTGCTGTTCACCGACCCGACCGGCAACACCATCCTGGGCATGGCGATCACCTCGCTGGGGATCGGGATTCTGGTGATGCGCATGATCATCCAGAAGAGTCTGTCATGAGCCCGTTGCTGTTGCTGGCGATCGTGGTGTTGACGGTGGTGCTGCTGTCCGGCTCGATGATGGTATTCGCGCAGATGCGTCGCCAGGAGCGGATTGCCGCGCGGGTGCGCACCCTGCATGGCCATGCGATCGTGCGGCAGACGGCCAAGCCGATGGCGCTGCGCACGGTGTCGGTCCGGCTGATCGCCGGGATCGGGCAGATGATCATCCGCCGCGGTTTCCTGCCGGCCAAGACGGTGGAGCAGTTGCAGGCGCTGCTGACGTCGTCGGGCTATTCCAACTCGAACGGGCTTGGGATGTTCGTCGGCGCCAAGCTGATGCTGGCGATCGGGCTGCCGATCCTGGTGCTGGTGGCGGTGCCGCTGCACTCGCTGCCGACGCTGCTGGGGCGCGTCCTGCCGCTGGGTGCGGCCGTGGTGGGGCTGGTGCTGCCCGATTACATCATCAGCTCGCAGCGCAAAGCCTATCTGAAGAAACTGGAGAACGGGCTGCCCGACGCGCTCGACGTGATGGTGATCTGCACCCAGGCGGGCATCGGGCTGGGCCAGGCGATCGTGCAGGTGAGCACCGAGCTGGTGCAGGCGCATCCGGCGGTCAGCCGCGAGTTCGCGATGACCGCGAATGAGTTGGGCATGATCACTGACAGCCGGGTGGCGTTGACCAATCTGGGTTCGCGCACCGGGCTGGACAGCTTCAAGCGGCTGTCCACCGCGCTGATCCAGTCGCAGCATTACGGCACGCCCATCACGTCGGCGCTGCGCATGCTGTCGGCGGAGATGCGCCAGGAGATGCTGACCCGGTTCGAGGCGCGGGCGGCGCGGCTGGGGGTGATGCTGACGCTGCCAACATTGATTTTTATTATGCCGTGCGTCTTCATGATT
>DAHWBL010000099.1 GCA_027323595.1 Acetobacteraceae bacterium
GCGGGTCGCCGCGATCACGCCGCTGACCCCGCGCATCCGCATGTTCGAGCTGGTCGCCGCTGATGGCGGCGCGCTGCCGGGGTTTGCCGCCGGCGCGCATATCGATGTCGAAATTCCCGGTGTCGAGGGACGCTCCTACTCGCTGCTCAATCCGCCGGGCGGCGAGGCCTGGCGCATCGCGGTACTGCGCGAGCAGGCCGGGCGTGGTGGCTCGGCGTTCATGCATGACCGGGTCGGCGTGGGCGACGTGCTGCGCGCGAGCGGGCCGGAAAATCATTTTGCCCTGTCCGCGCAGGCGGATCTGCATCTGCTGATCGCCGGGGGCATCGGCATCACGCCGATCCTGGCGATGGCCGACGAACTGGCCGGGCGCGGCGCGGAATTCATCCTGCATTACTGCGCGCGCAGCCGCGACGAGGCCGCCTTCGCCGACGCGCTCACCGCGCGCGCCGGCGGTCGGCTGCATCTGCATCTGGATGGCGGCGATCCCGCGCGCGGCCTGGACATCGCTGCCCTGCTCAACAACAAACCGGCGGGCGGGCATGTCTATGTGTGCGGTCCGCGCGGCATGATCAAGGCGGTGCGCGAGGCGACGTCGCATTGGCCGGTCGGCACCGTGCATTGGGAGGCGTTCGCCGGCAACGATGCCGACACCGCGCCGCGCAACACCGACACCGCGTTCGAGATCGAGCTGGCGAAATCCGGCCAGGTGCTGAGCGTGCCGGCGGACAAGAAGATCCTGGACGTGCTGCGCGATGCCGGCATCAAGGTGAAGACGCTGTGCCGCGACGGCGTGTGCGGCACCTGCAAGACGCGCTATCTGGGCGGCGCGGTGGATCATCGCGACGAGGTGCTGACGGTGGCCGAGCAGGGCAAGTTCCTGCAGGTCTGCGTGTCGCGCGGCCGGCCCGAGGCGGGGCGGCTGATTCTGGATCTTTGAAGGGGGAGAGCGTCATGTCGGAAACCTTGGCGAGGAAGCATCCCGGCGCGGTGTCGCAGGTGGCGCCACGCGCGATCCTGCGCGGCACCATGGTCGCCACCGATCTGGCGGCCACGCGGCGGATGCTGGAGGAGCTGATGGGGCTGGAGACGGTGCTGCGCGCGCCCGACCGGCTGCTGGTGCGCGAACGCGGGCACCGCGCGGGGGAAGCCAAACACGCTGATCCCTACTGGGTTCTTGAGGTGCGCCGGGTGGATGAGGTGGCGGTGCCGCAAGAAATGCTGAACCATTGGGGGGTGGAGCTGACCAGCCAGGCCGAGGTCGATCGCGCCTACGAGACCTGTGCCGCGCACGCCGAGCGGTTCGAGCTGGGGCGGGTGCAGAAGCCGCGCTTTCGCAACAATTCCTACGCCTTCTATTTCGTCGATCGCGACAGCAACTGGTGGGAAATGGAATATCGCGAGCCCGATCTGGTCTACACCGCGCTGCGGGCGCGCGGCGACGCGGTTGAGGATTGAGGGGAAACATGATGGCCAGCACAGCACCGTTGATCAGCCCGCATCTGCTCTCGCACGGCACCATCGAATGCGAGAACATCGCGGGCACACGCGCGTTTTTGGAGGAATTTCTCGGCCTGGACGTGATCCGTCCGCTGCCCGAGGCGCAATATATGTGGAAGGGCGGGCCGTGGACCGTGGTCTGCGTGCGGGTGGATGGCGACGCCAAGGAGCAGAGCCCTGACAACCATTTCGAACTCGCGCTCGCCACCGCCGCGGAGGTGGACGCGGCCCACGCGCGCGCCCAGGCGCTGGCCGACACATACGCCATCCGCGAGATCCGCCCGCTGGTCGATGAGGACGGGCTGCGCAGCTTCATGCTGCTCGACATGAACAAGGTGTGGTGGAAATTTTCCAATGTCAGCCAGGAATATTTCGACGCGGCCTTCGCCCGCGGCGATGTCGCCGCCTGAGCCAACCCGCCGCGCCGCACTGACACGGCGCGGCCTGGTCGGGGGGCTGGCCGCGCTGCCGATGGTGGCGCGCGCGGCGCAGGCGACCAAGATCGGCATCGGCTTTCCGGTCTCCGATGATTTCGTGCCCGCCATGGTGGCGCGCGATCTGGGGCTGTTCGCCGCGCAGGGGGTGGATGTCGCCATCACCATCGTGCCGCTGATTTCCAACATCCCCGCCGCCCTGCTGTCCGCCAGCCTGCAGATCGGCGCGACCACCGGCCCCACCTTGTTGCAGGCCCGCGAGAACGGGCTCGATCTGGTGGCGGTGTGCGGCATGTCGCATCTGACGCCCGACCACCAACTGGTGAGCCTGGTGGTCGGCAAGAAATCGGGCATCGGCAAACCTGCTGATCTGGTCGGCAAGAAAATCGCCGTTCCGGGCCTGAACTCGCTGCTCGATCTGCTGCTGCGGCGCTGGATGGTCGATCACGGCGTGGACCCCAGCAAGGTGATCCTGATCGAGGCGACGTTCCCCTCGATGGCGGATTTGCTGCGCACCGGGCAGGTGGACGGGGCGATCATGAAGGAGCCCTCGCGCAGCTCGGCGCTGAATTCGGGTGCCGGAACCAGGTTCGTCGATTACCCGGTGCAGGTGCGCCCTGATGTGCTCAACACTTTCTGGATCGCCGAGCGCGGCTGGGCGATCGCGCATCCGGACGCGGTGCGCGGGTTTCGCGCCGGGATCGAGGCAGGCATCACCGCCTATGAAAAAGACCCGGCCGGCGGACGGGCGATCGAGCAGCGCTATTTCAAGGCGCCCGAAGGCATGATGCCGCATTTCTCCACCCACATGACGCCGGACGATCTGGCGTTCATGCAGGAGATATCAATACAGTTCGGGTTGCTGGACCATCGCGCCGATCCGGCGGGGATGATTTTGCCGTAAGGCGCGCGCCCCCACCCCGGCTTTTCCGCTGTGGCGCCCCCACCCCGGCCCTCCCCACCAGGGGGAGGGGGAGGTTGTTGGTTTATTCTTGCATGCTTGCCAGGCGCAGCGACAATCCAAAGCCGGTGAGCGCGAGGCCGAGCACGTAGGCGATCACGCCAGGCCAGCCCCAGCCGCTCCAGAACAGGCCGCCGACCCAGCCGAGCAGGCTCGATCCGGCGTAATAGCCGAGCAGATAAAGTGCCGATGCCGCCCCCTTCGCGCTGCCCGCGCGACGGCCCACCCAACTGCTGAGCAGCGAGTGCGCGGCGAAAAATCCGAAGGTGAGAACAGCGATCCCGAGCACCACCAGCAGCAGCGGCGCGGTAATGGTGAGTGCGGCACCAGCGAACATGATGCCGATGCAGACCGGCAGCAGCACCTGTCGCGGCAGCCGGTTGGTCAGCAGCCCGGCGAGCGCGGAGCCGGCCATGCCGAGCAGATACAGCGAAAAAATGGCGCCGACCGCCGCCTGGCTGAGGCTGTAGGGAGGTGCCAGCAGGCGAAAGCCGGCATAGTTGTAGACCGACACGAAGCCGCCCATCAGCACGAAGCCGCCGAGATAGATCAGCCGCAATCCAGGGTCGCGCAGCGGGCCGAGGAACTGCCCCGGCAGGCTCGCCAGATGCAGCGGCCGACGGTGGAAATGCCGCGAGGCCGGCAGCATGCGGGCCGCGATGACGGCGCAGATGAGCGCGAAGATGCCTGTGGCGATCAGCGAAAATCGCCAGGAGACAAGGTCCGCCAGAATCCCGGTGAACAGCCGGCCGGACATGCCGCCCATGGCATTGCCGCTGATATACAGCCCCATCGCCACGCCGATCGCGCTTGGGTCCATCTCCTCGGCGACATAGGCCATGGCCACCGCGGTAACCCCGGAGAGCACCACGCCCTGCAACGCGCGGATGACAAGAAGGCTGTTCCAGTCTGGCAAAAATCCGGACAGGATGGTCAGGAACGCGCAGATGAACAACGCGGTGAGCAGCAGCACCCGCCGGCCGAGCGCGTCCGACAGCGGCCCCGCGATCAGCATGGCCGGTGCCAGCGTGCCGGTGGCGACCGACAATGACAGGCTGCTGACGGCGGCCGACACGCCGAAATCGCGCGCCAGCAGCGGCAGCAGCGGCTGTGTGCAGTAGAGCACCGCGAAGGTGGAAAATCCGGCGGCCAGAAGTGCGAGAACGGTGGCGCGGAATCGCGGGGTTCCGCGCAGGATATAGGACGTGTCGGGCTGGGTCATGCCGGTCATGGGCGAAAGGTGGAGCGCGGCATGCGGCCGGCGGGGCTATCCGGCCGAGGGCGGCTCGACCGGCTCCGCACCTTCCCACAGGTGGCTCGTGATGTCGAACACCTCGCCATCGGGGCCACGGAATTTCAGCTCCGCGTGGCTGCCCGGCGGCGGTTCATAGGGCACGGTGGGCACCCCGGCGGCGGCGAGGCGGTCGGCCCAGGCGGCGGCGTCGTCCACCATCAGGCCGAAATGATGCAGCCCGACATAGTCGAGACCCTTGCCGAGCTGGTCCTCGCTGAATTTGAGGATGGCGATGTTGAGCGTGCCGTCGGTGAGGAACACGCCCGAGGGGCGCGGCGCCTCGGCCGCGGGGTCGTCGGGGATGGCAAAGCGCGACAGCTCGCGCAGGCCGAACCATTTCTTGTAGAATTCGGCGGCGCGGCCGGGATGGTCGCTGGCCAGGGCGATGTGGCGGATCTTGTGCATCGCGGTCCCCTTTGTCGCGGGCGTCCATGGGCTGCCCGCAACGAGTGTCGACCCTGGCGAGGGGCTTGTGAAGGGGCGTGCCCGGCTAGGCGCGGCGGCCGGACTGCCGCATCATGCGCCGATCGACCCGACCAGGAGAGCCCGCCATGTCCACCACACCGATTCGCGTCGCCATCGTCGGCGGCGGCCTGGGCGGATTGTCCGCCGCCATCGCGCTGTTGCAGCAGAACATCGAGGTGACGGTGTTCGAGCAGGCCGACAGCCTGGGCGAGGTCGGCGCGGGGGTGTTCATCTATCCCAACAGCCTGCGCATGCTGGAGCGCGCGGGGCTGGGCGAGGCGCTGGCCGCGGTGGGCGCGAAGGTTGGCCCCGGCTCGGAATATTACCGCATGGACGGCTCGGTGGTCGGCAATGTGGTGACCGCGGATTCTTCAGGCTGGAACGGCATGTATGGCATGCACCGCGCCGATCTGCTGGGCGTGTTCGCCGCCCGGGTGCCGCAGGGCCGGGTGCGCACCGGCCATCGCTGCGTCGGCTTCGCGCAAGACGAGCGGACCGCCACGGTGCATTTCGCCAACGGCGCGCGCTTCGAGGCGGACCTGGTGATCGCGGCGGACGGCATCCATTCCAGCCTGCAAAAATACGTGGTGGAGCCTTCGCCGCCGATCTATTCGGGGTTTCGCGCCTATCGCGGGCTGCTGGCGATGTCGGACCTGCCGGGCTGGCGGGAGCGCGCGCACCAGGTGTGGATGGGCGACGGCAAGCATTTCATGGTGTTTCCGGTGCGTCGCGGCGAGCTGGTGAATTATGTCGGTTTCGTTCCGACCAAGAGCCAGACGATCGAATCCTGGTCAGCGATCGGCGATCGTGACGAACTTGCCGCGTCTTATGCCGGCTGGGACCCGCGCCTCACCGCGCTGTTGTCAAAAGTGCGCAATTGCTTCTGGTGGGGCCTGTATGACCGCAAGCCGCTCGCCAACTGGTCCAACGGGCGGCTGCTGCTGCTGGGTGACGCGGCGCATCCGATGCTGCCGCATCTGGGCCAGGGCGCGAACCAGGCGATCGAGGATGGCTTCGCGCTGGCGATTTTCCTGGCCCGGCGCGACGCGGCGGAAATTCCCACGATCCTGCCCCGCTATCAGGCTTTTCGCAGCGCGCGCACCGACATCGTGCAGGCCGAGGCGCGCCGGAACGGCCAGCGCTACAACTCGCAATATGAAAGCCTGGAGCAGCGCGACCGCGAGGTGGCGAACGCGGCCGAGCTGCGCGCATGGTTCTATGATTACGACGTCGGCGCCGCGGCGACCCTCGCCGCGGCGTGAGACGTTGCTATTTCCATAGCTCCTGGCTGGCGATTTTCGCACCCTCGGCCATCGCTTCGAGCTTCGCCCACATGATCGAGGGGTGCACGCGCTGATAGAACGGCCCCTGCGCGAAGCCGCAATCGGTGCCCGCGATCACCCGCTCGCGCCCGACCAGCCTTGCCAGCCGGGTGATGCGTTCGGCGACCAGCTCGGGATGTTCGACAACGTTGGTGGCGTGGCTGATGACGCCGGGGATCAGAATTTTTCCTTCCGGCAGCTTCACGTCTTTCCAGATCTGCCATTCATGTTCGTGGCGCGGGTTGGCCATTTCGAGCACATAGGCGCCGGCGTTGGCGGTGAGGATGAGGTCGATGATCTTGCGCATCGGCACGTCGGTGGTGTGCGGGCCCGGCCAGCTTCCCCAGCAGACATGATAGCGCACCTGCGCGGGCGGAATGCCCTTCAGCGCGTGGTTGATCACCTCCATCTGGCGCGCGACCCAGCGATGATACTCCTCGAAACTTCCAGGCGGCACCATGCGATCATAGGTGACGGCGGCACGCGCATCGTCGAGCTGAACGACCAGGCCGGCATCGGTGATGGCCTTGTATTCGTGGTGCATGGCATCCGCGATGGCGGCCAGCATGTCGTCGTCGTTCTGATAGAAAACATTGCGCCGATCAGGGATCACGCTGGCCGGGGCGGCCACGGGCAGAAAACCCTCGGTGGCGCCGGAGCCGGCGAGCGCGGCCTTGAGGTTGGCGATGTCGCGCTGCACCGCCGCCTGGCCGGTGTAGGTGATGGGGCCGGTGCAGACCGCTTCCATCGTGGTGGCGACACCGTCTTTTTCATCCAGCTCGGCGTAGAACTCGGCGAAGCGGGTGCGGTCCGCGCCACGGTTGAAGGGGTTGGCGTCGCGTGACTGGATGGGTTTGCGCTCAAAGCCGCTGAGCCGTTCCAGCGCGTATTGCGACCAGCTGATCGCCTTGCCGAACTCGCCGTCGCTGACGACATCCACACCGGCGGCGACCTGCTGGGCGACGATTTTGGCAACCGCGGCGCTGAGCTGGCCTTGATAGATGGCTTCGTCGGGCTGCTCGCCGTTGGCGCGGGCGCGCAGGAAGGCGCGGACCTCGGGCGGGCGGATCAGGCTGCCGACATGGGTGGTAAGGATGCGGTCGGTGCTGCGGTGCATGGCGTTTCTCCCGTTTATTGATGGGCGTGGCAGGCGTTTTTGAAAATCAGCGGTCCGGCAGGGCGCGCAGGAGCGTCTGGCCGTGGGCGACCAGGCGGGTGAGCAGATCGTGCAGCTGTTCGCGCTCGACCGCGCTGAGCGGGGCGAGCAGAACCGCCTCGCGCTCGTCGCCGAAGCGGCGCACCGCATCGAGCGCGGCGCGGCCGGCCTCGGTGAGGGTGAGCGCGTTGGTGCGCCCGTCGGGGCGGGCGCGTTCGCGAATCAGCAGGCCCTGCGCGGCAAGACGGTCGAGTGCCGCCTGCACGGTGGGGGCCTCCACGCCGAGCTGGCGGGCGAGATCGGCCTGGGTGAGGCCCGGCTGGTCGGCGAGGCTGACCAGGATGCCGCCCTGCACCGGGGTCAGCGCGGCCGGCGGGTGGCGGAAGGCGAGCTGCCAGTGCTGGGCGAAGATGGTGTGGGCGCGGCGCAGCAGAAAGCCGGTGGCAGCACCAAGGCGGCCGGGCGGAACGTCTGGCGGCGGGTTCGGCGCGGTCATTGGATGGCGGCGGCGTCGCGCACGGAGTTGATCATCGAGCTGTCCATCAGGAACGTTCGGGCACGCGCCGGGTCGGCGGCGATGTCGGAGATTTCGCGCAGGCGCTCGGTGCGCACCGCGGGGTCGCGCTCCTCCAGCAGGCGCTTGTTGCGGATGCTCATGGCCTGCACGGCGCGGATGTTGATCGGGCGGCGCTGGCGGTCATACAGGTCGAGCAGCGGGCCAGCCGGCGCGCGGTGCCGCAGGATGTCGATGAGTTTGGCGGAGATGTTGACCGCATCATGCACGCTGCCGTTGAGCCCCATTCCGCCGAGCGGGTTGTTCAGATGCGCCGCGTCACCGGCCAGGATCAGCCGGCCACGCGCGAAACAATCCGCGACCCGCTGATGCACCTTGTAGACCGAGGCGTATTTCAATGGAAACAGGCCGCCCGGCGGGGTGGCGCCGGCGTGGGCGAGAATGGTGGCGAGCTTGTCCTGGATGGCGGGTTCGCCAAGCTCGGTGGCCTCGTCGGCCTCGGGCTGGATCGGGTAGGCGATGCGCCACAGGCCCGGCGGGCCCGCGTCGGGCACGTGAAACACCGCCGCCCACAGATCGGGGTCCGCGACGTAGCCCGCGCCGGTGAAGCCGTGCGCGGCAAGGTCGTAGGTGGTGGAGGCGACCAGAAAGCGGTCCGGCCAGGTGAAGCCCTCGAAGCCGACGCCAAGGGCGGCACGCACCAGGCTGCGGGCGCCGTCGCTGCCGATGACGTAGGCGGCGGACAGGGTCTCGCCCGATCGCAGGGTGACGCGGGCCTGGTCCTCATCGTGGGTGACAGCGACGACCTCGGCGTCGAAGCGCACGCTGACCGAGGGCGCGACCGCGGCGATGCGCGCGAGCAGCAGCGGGGTGAGACGGTGCTGTTCGAGATGCAGGCGGTAGGGATAAGGGGTTTCGCCGGCGATCAGGCCGAGATCGAACTCGGCGACCACACCGGCCTGGCGGTCGCGGATCTGCCAGCTCGGCACCTTGATGCCGGTTTCGTGCATCGCCTCGCCCACGCCAAGGTCGGTCAGCATCTCGATGGTGGGCGGATGAAACGAGCCGGCGCGCAGATCATGCGTGAGCGCGGGTTCGGCTTCGAGCAGGGTGACGGTGATGCCCGCACGGCCGAGCGCAAGGGCGGCGGTGAGCCCGGTGGGACCGGCGCCGATGATGATGACCTCGCAAGACATGCCGCCCCCTGTGGATTTCGTGCGGGCAGTTTATTAGGCTCCCTAATGAATTGGCAAGCCCTGGTTCGGATCAAGGATAGATGGTGGCGCGCGCGTCGATCTGGCGGCTGAGCAGATGCTGGGCGCGCATCAGCCCGACCCAGTAATCCAGGCTGTCGGGGGCGGCGCGGGTGGTGAGGTTGGGCATGGTGAGCAGCCCGGCGATGTCGGGCGGCAGCTTCAGCACCCGCGCCATGGTGGCCTTGCCGGCGGCGGGGTCCGCGGCGATGGCGGCGACGGCGTCGGCAAGCGCGGCGCGCAGGGCGGCCAGCGTGGCCGGGTTGCGGGTCGCGAAGTCGCGGGTGGTGGCATACATGCCGCCGATGGTGCCCGCGGTGGGCATGACCCGCATGTCCAGCAGCGGCACGCCCAGATGCTGCTCGATCAGCCGCGGATAGATCGGCTCGTTGGCGATCACTGCGTCCACCTGTCCGGCGCGCAGCGCGTCGGCCATCAGCGGGAAGGCGAGTTCGATGGTGATGACGCGGGCGGGGTCGATGCCGGCATCGATCAGCCAGGCGCGGGCGAGGATGTCCAGGATGCCGCCCACACCGGGCGTGCCGATGCGCCGGCCGACCATGTCGGCGGGCCCCGCGATATGGGCGGCGGGTGCCGCGAGGATGCCAACCTGGCTCGGGGTTGGAAAAGCGTAGGCAGGGGCTGCAACAACCAGATCGAGCCCGCTATCGATGGCCTGCAGGAACACCGTGCTGGTCGGGCCGGCGATCTGGAAGCTGTCCGACATCAGCCCGGCGATCGCGGTGCTGCCCTCGTTGATCATGACGATGCGCGCATGCAGCCCGTGCGCGGCGAACTGGCCGTGCTCGGCGGCGAAATAGGCGGCGGCGAAGTTGGATGCGCCGGCGATGGCGATGGTGATGTAGGGGCGCTCGGGCGTCTGCGCGATGGCCGGCGCGGCCGCGAGCATCGCGAGCAGTGCCAGCGCGCGGATCATCCGACCGCCGGCAACGGCGCGCCGGCGGCGGTGGCCGGATGGGCGCCGATCAGCACGAAGGCGATGCGGCAGGTTTCGGTGCCGTTATTGACCCAGTTATGGATGGTGGCGCGCTGCACCAGCACGTCGCCGGCGCGCAGATGCACCACCAGGCCGTCATCCAGCTCCATGTCGATCTCCCCGCTCAGCACCACCGCGTAATCCAGCGAGCTGGTGCGGTGGTTGCGCGGGGCGACGCCGGGGCTGTATTCGACAATGCGAAAGATGCTGCCCTGCTCAAGGCTTGTCGGCACCGGGACCGCCGATGCGTCATCCGTCCCGGTGGTGGTGGGGACCGCGGTGGGGCTGCTCCAGGCGACGCAGGAGGCGTGCGCGGGGCGGGTGGAGGGCGCGGAGGTCTTGATGTCGTCGAACAGCACCGTGGCGCGGCCGTTCGCGTCATGACCGGTGACGACCCTGCGGAAGCTGAATGCCATGTGTTTCCCCCTTCTGTGTGTTGACGCAGTCTGCCGCGCGATGGCGCCGCCGACCAGGGGCAGATGCGCGGATGAAGTTTTTCGCCGATCGGCGAAATTGGCTGTTTCCTCGCCGGCGCCGGCTGTTACTCTGCGCGGATGACGCCGTCCGATCCGTGCCTCATCCTGGGCCATCCCGTCTGGTTCGACGGCGATCCGTTCGACGATCCGCTCACCGCGCTGCGCGATGAGCCCGATGGCGCGGTGCTGGTGCAAGGCGGCAGGATCGCGGCGGTCGGGCCGGCGGCGCGGCTGCGCGCGAGCCACCCGCGGGTGACGGTGATCGACCATGCCGGGCACATCCTGATGGCCGGGTTCGTCGATACCCACGTGCATTATCCGCAGACCCACATCATCGCCAGCTACGGCGCGCAGTTGCTGGACTGGCTGGAGCGCTACACGTTTCCGGCCGAGGCGGCGTTCGCCGACCCCGCGCACGCGCGCGCGGTGGCGGCATTTTTCCTCGATGAGATGCTGGCCAACGGCACCACCAGCGCCTCGGTGTTCTGCACCGTGCATCCGGGCTCGGTGGATGCGTTTTTCACCGAGGCCGCGGCGCGCGACCTGCGGGTGGCGGCCGGCAAGGTTCTGATGGATCACGGCGTGCCCGACGATCTTCGCGACGACGCGCAGTCGGCCTATGACGATTCCGCCGCCCTCATCGCGCGCTGGCATGGCCGGGGCCGCGCGCACTACGCGATCACGCCGCGCTTCGCGCTGACCTCATCGCCCGAGCAGCTCGCCGCCGCGGGCGCATTGTGGGCGGCGCATCCGGACGTGCTGATGCAGACGCATCTGTCGGAAAACCACGCGGAGATCGCCGCGGTGGCCGCGCGCTTTGCCGACCTGCCCGATTATCTCGGCGTCTATGAGCATCACGGCCTGCTCGGCCCCGGCGCCAATTTCGGCCACGGCATCCATCTGCGCCCACGCGAGATCGCGCGCCTCGCCGAAAGCGGTGCCGCGATCGCGCATTGCCCGACCTCCAACCTGTTCATCGGCTCCGGCCTGTTCGACCTCGACGGGCTGCGCCGACACGGCGTGCGCATCGGGCTGGGCAGCGATGTCGGCGGCGGCTCCAGCCTGTCGATGCTGGTGACGATGCGCGCCGCCTACGAAGTGGCGCAATTGCGCGGCGTGAGCCTGCATCCCGCCCAGGCCTTCTGGCTCGCCACCTTCGGCGGCGCGACGACCCTGCGGATGGACACCCAAATCGGCAATCTGCGGCCCGGAATGGAGGCAGACCTGATCGCGCTCGATCCGGCGGCAACAAAACTGCTCGCGGCCCGCACGGCACGGGCGAACTCGCTCGCCGATCTGCTGTTCGCGCTGATGATCCTGGGCGATGAACGTGCGGTGGCGGGAACATATGTTCGCGGGCGGCGGGTTGGGGGGTGAGAGGTTTTTCAAAAAAATATTTTTAGTAAAAGAATTTTTGGTGTTTTCATTATTTTGATTTTTCTAAAATATATTAGAATTGTGAGCATTCGGCTCAGGTGGCAATGACATCTGAACGTCGCGCGAAGCGCGTCGTGTTTTGCGTCATTGTATCACGTGTCAGCGGTTTTGCCGAGGATTCAGCCACACAACCCCGACCGGATCATATATCGTAACGTTTTATGATTCTTCATCTGGCGATCCCGCCCTGGCGCCGTGCCCGTTCGGGTTGGCGAGATCGGCGCGAACCGCCGACCCGTTTTAACAGGAGCCGCGACAATGGGTGTCATAACAACTGAAATTCTGGCCGGCGGCAGAAAATTGCGGCTGACCGGCGCTCACCCATCCTACCTCGACGCCATCGCCAAGCAGCGGCAATGGGGCACCACTCCGCTGATGCGCATGATCAGAACCCTTCCGCGTGGCGCCACCTATCTCGATGTGGGAGCCAATATCGGATTGACCGCGATTACCGCCGCCAGCACGCGCCCGGACCTGCGCGTCGTCGCGTTCGAACCCGTGCGGTCAAATGCGGAGCTGCTGGCCAGGAACATCGCCGAAAACCGGCTGGAGAACTGCGCGGTCGTCAATTCAGCGGTGGGCGACAAACCTGGCGAGGTCGCGATGAACAACAACGGCCCCTGGTCGACCATTGAAAGCTCCGCTGGCGGGCACGTCGATATTCCGATTGTCACGCTCGATGATTATTGCGCCGCATATCTGCCCGACACCCGGGTGGACCTGATCAAGATCGATGTCGAAGGGTATGAGCCAAATGTGCTGGCCGGCGCGAGCACGACGATCGCGCGTTGGAACCCGACCATCTTCATGGAATTCAATTCCTGGGCATTGATCAGGCAGGGCCGCAACCCACTTGCCTTTGCCGCGGCACTTTGGCAGGCGTTCCACGTTGAAAGCGACGCGGGCGAGGTTTTGGAAAACCCCATTGTGTTCGCGCACGCCAATATGGTGAGCCGCGGTTGCGTGGAGGATATCGTTCTGCGCGCCCGGCCGGCGGTGACCATGCAATCCATCGATGTGGAGGACATCGCGATTCCTCCGGAAGCGTTGACCTCGTTTGCCTCCGTCGTGGCGGACGACGAGTTCGTGAATGTCGGCGCGCTGCGCATGGAGATCGACGCACTGCGGAACTCGACCTCCTGGCGGGTCACCGCGCCGCTACGGTCGGTCAAATCCATGCTGACGCGGTAGCAACCGTCGGGCGTATGCGGGCCGGGCTGGTCCGCATCTCGTCGTCTCGAAAAAATCCTTATTTACAAAAGTTCTTTGTTGGTGT
>DAHWBL010000106.1 GCA_027323595.1 Acetobacteraceae bacterium
CGCGCCGATCCCCACCGCGCACAGCCCCATCACCCCGAACAGACACATCGCGAAAATCAGCCGCACCGGCGCGCCCAGACAGCGCAGCACCGCGATCGAGCGCGCCCGCCCCTCCAGCCACCCGCGCACCCCCATGCCCACGCCGACCCCGCCGATCAGCAGCGCCCCCAGCCCGACCAGGGTCAGAAACAGCGTCGCCTGGTCCATCAGCCGCTGCACCATCGGCGAGCCCTCGCCGGCCAGCCGGATGCGCCAGCCGCTGGCCACAAACCGCACCCGCACCGCCTCGCGCTCGGCGGCGGCAGCCACGGTGCTGTCGCGCCCGGCCGGCAGCCGCACCCGCAGCTCATGATTGACCAGCGCGCCCGGCTGCAACAGCCCGGTCGCGGCCAACGCGCCGGCGTCGATCAGCACCCGCGGGCCAAAGGAAAACGCGCCGCCGCCGCCATCAGGCTCATCGGTCAGCGCCGCGCGCAGCGTGAGCGTCGCATCGCCCAGCCGCACAATATCGCCGGCATGCAGCCCCAGCCGCGCCAGCACGATCGGCGCCGCCGCCGCCCCCCAGCGCCCATCGGCGTACCCCAACACCGAGGCGGTCGGCAGGTGCGGGTCGAAGCCCGCCACCCCGAACAGCGGCCAGGCATCATCCACCGCCTTCAGCTCCACCAGCAGCCGCGCGCCGGACGGCGCGGCCAGCAGCGAGCGCATCCTGACATCGGCGGACAGCCGATCCCCACGTGCCCGCAGCCACGGCGCCAGCGCCTCGGGCAGCGCCTGCGCGCCACCATCGATCACCAGATCGCCGCCGGCCAGCAACCGCGCATTTTCCGCCAGCCCGCCATCAATGCCGGCGCGCAGCCCCGCCACCGCGGCGATCCCGCCCACGCCCAGCGCCAGACACAGCAGCGCCACCCGCAACCCGCCCGCCCCGGCGCGGATCTCGCGCCAGGCATAGATCGCCGCCAGCCGGATCATGCCGCGGCCAACCCGCCGTCACGCATCCGCAAAATCCGGTCGCAGCGCGCCGCCAGCGCCGGGTCGTGCGTCACCAGGAACAGCGTGGTGCCAAAGCGCGCGCGCAGCGCGAACAGCTGCTCCATCACCACCGCCCCGGTCGCCTGGTCCAGATTGCCGGTCGGCTCGTCGGCCAGCAGCAGCGCCGGGCGCGGCGCGAACGCGCGGGCCAGCGCCCCCCGCTGCTGCTCGCCGCCCGACAGCATGCCCGGCAGATGGTCCATCCGGTGCCCCAGCCCCACCGCCTCCAGCGCCGCCACCGCCCGCGCCCGCGCATCCGCCACGCCGGCCAGCTCCAGCGGCACCGCCACGTTCTGCGCCGCGGTCATCGAGCCGATCAGGTGGAAGGACTGGAACACGATGCCGATCCGCTGCCGGCGCAGCCGCGCCAGCCCGTCCTCATCCATGCCCTCGATCGGCACGCCGCCGATGCGGATGCCCCCGGCACTCGGCCGCTCCAGCCCGGCCAGCAGCATCAGCAGGCTGGTCTTGCCCGAGCCGGACGGCCCGACCAGCCCCACCGATTCGCCGGCATCGAGGTCCAGATCCAGGCCGGCGAGGATGTTGACCGGCCCGGTCGGGCCGGGCAGGGTCAGCCCAAGGCCGCGCACCCGCACCAGCGGGTCGACATGGCCGGGCGAGAACAGCGTATCTTCGTGCGGGGTCTTTGCGTCCATGCCGTTGTCATATGGAACGCGCGCGGCGGGTTACAGGCCGGGCTGGTCACGAAGAACGATTCTGTGCGCCACCGCCGCGCTTTTTGTCCGCCCCGCCGGTTGTGCCGCCGCCGCCGGCCGTCCGATCCGCCTGCTCACGCTCGGCGACAGTCTCACCGCCGGCTACGGCCTGCCGCACGAGCAGGGCTTCGAGGCCCAGCTCGCCGTCGCGCTCGCCGCCGCCGGGCGCGACGTCACCATCCTCGATGGCGGGGTCTCCGGCGACACCTCCGCCGGCGCGCTCGCCCGGCTCGACTGGGTGCTCGCCGACCATCCCGACGCCGCCATCGTCGAACTCGGCGCCAATGACGGTCTGCGCGGCCTCGATCCGGCGGAGATGGAAAAAAACCTCGCCGCCATCCTCGACCGCCTGCACGCCGCCGCCATCCCGGTCCTGCTCGCCGGCATGGAGGCCCCGCCCAACATGGGCCAGGCCTACGCCCGCCAGTTCCACGCCGTGTTCGCCAGCCTCGCCACCCGGCCGGGGCTCCTGTTCGACCCGTTCTTCCTCACCGGCATCGCCGGCGATCCCGCGCTCAACCAGGCCGACGGCATGCACCCAAACCAGGAGGGCGTGCGCCGCAACGTCGCCCGCCTGCTGCCGCTGGTGCTGCGCCTGCTCGACCAGGTGCGCGCCTGATGCTGCGCCTGTTCGCCGGCCTCGATCTGCCCGCCCCGCAGCGCGCGCTGCTCACCGCGTTCGCCACCAACCTGCCCGGCGCGCGCTGGGTGCCGCCGGAGAACTACCACCTCACCCTGCGCTTCATCGGCGCCACCCCCCGCCACGTCGCCGAGGAGATCGACCACGCGCTGGCCGCCCTGCGACAGCGCCGCTTCGAGCTGACACTGGCCGGCCTGGGCAGCTTCGCCAGGGCCGGGCGCGCCACCCAGCTGTGGGTCGGCGTCGAACGCTGCGAACCGCTCGAACGCCTGGCCGGCAAAATCGACACCGCGCTGACCCGCCTCGGCCTGCCCGCCGAGCGCCGCCGCTTCGTGCCGCACGTGGCCATCGCACGGCTCGACAACGTCGACGAATCCACCGCCGCGGGCTTCATCGCCCGACACAACCTGTTCGCCGCCCCGCCAATGACGGTCGATCATTTCGTGCTGTTCAGCTCACGCCTGGGCAAGGAACGCGCGGTCTACACCGCCGAGGTCGCCTACGACCTGGCCTGACGGTTCGGGTGCGGCGGCGCGGCGAGCGAAGCAGGAAGAATGTTCTTTCTTGAAAGAAAGAGCCATGTGTGGACGGCCTGTTTGGTTCAAGGGTTTGTTGGCGAGAGATGTGTATGGTTCGCGTGCGCGCATGTGTCCGGCCTGTTGGAGCGGTGTTGTGACCGCGTGGCCCAGATGGGTTCCGCGAGCGATCTCCCAACAAAGAAGCGGCATTGTCTGCCGTGGCTCTTTCGGAGTGTGTCGTTCGTGGTAGCGACCGTTGACCATCTCGTGTCAGCCCTTGAACCGTCGGCGTTGGCGGGTGGATCAGGCCTGGAT
>DAHWBL010000126.1 GCA_027323595.1 Acetobacteraceae bacterium
CGGCTTGAGCAGCAGCCGCACCGCGCCGTCCAGCCCGTGCCGCTCCAGCATGTCGCGCGGATATCCCGAGGTGAGCAGCACCGCCAGACCGGGGCGCAGTTGCTGCAACCGCCGCACCAGCTGCGGGCCGCTGATGCCGCCAGGCAGCACCACGTCGCTCAGCAGCAGATCGATCCGCCCGGCCTGTCCGGCCAGCGCCAGCGCGGTCGGTCCGTCGCGCGCGGCCAGCACCGCGTGGCCGGCACCTTCCAGCAGTTCGCGGGTGGTGGTGAGCACCGCCGGGTCATCCTCGACCAGCAGGATGCTCCCACCCTGGCGGCCCACCGGCGCGGCGGCGCGCGCCGGCGCGGGCGGCGGCTCGGCCATCGCGGGTCCGGCCTCGCGCGGCAGATACAGGCTGAACTCCGAGCCCTGGCCGGGCGTGCTGTCCACCGTCACCGCCCCGCCCGACTGGCGCAGGAACCCGTGCACCATCGCCAGCCCCAGCCCGGTGCCCCGGCCGACCTCCTTGGTGGTGAAGAACGGCTCGAACAGATGCGCCAGATGCTCCGGCGCGATGCCCGAGCCGGTATCGGCCAGATCGATGCGCACATACTCGCCGCGCGCCAGCTCCAGCCGCGCCGCGGCCGCCGACTCCAGCCGCGCCGCGCCCACCCGCAGCACCAGCGCGCCACCGCCCGGCATCGCGTCGCGGGCATTGAGCGTGAGGTTCAGCAGCGCCGATTCGAGCTGCCCCGGATCCACCCGACAGATCAGCGCCGCCCCCGCGCCACCGGTGTCCAGCGTCAGCGCCACCGTCTCGCCAGCGGCGCGGCGCAGCAATTCGCCGATATCGCCGACCAGCCGGGCGATATCCACCAGCTCGGGCTGCAACGTCTGCTTGCGCGAAAAGGCGAGCAGTTGGCGCGTCAGTTGCCCACCGCGCGCCGCCGCGCGCAACGCGGTCTCCAGCAGCCGGTCGGCGGCGGCGTGGGTGCCGCCAAGCTGCCGGCGCAGCAGCTCCAGCGCCGAGACCATCGATTGCAGCAGATTGTTGAAATCATGCGCCACCCCGCCGGTCAGCTGCCCCACCGCCTCCATCTTCTGCGCCTGCGCCAGCCGCGCCTGCAACGCGCGCCGCTCGGTGATGTCGCGGATCGCCGCCAGCACCCGCCGCCCGCCGGCCGGCCCCAGCGGCACCAGCAGCGTCTCGACGATGCGCGGGCCCGGCTCACCGGGCAGCTCCAGCTCGGCGCGCTGCTCGCCGCCGGTGCGCGCGCACTCCACGATCAGCCGCAGCATCGGCGCCAGCGCCGGCAGCGCCTCGATCGGGCAGCCGGCGAGCCCGACCGTGCTGCGCCCCAGAAACCGCGCCGCCGCCGGGTTGGCGGCATCCAGCCGCACCGAGGGTGCATCCGCGTCCGCGGTGTCGGACAGGCTGAGCAGCAGCACCAGATCGGGCACATTGTCGAAAATCGCGCGCAGCCGCGCCTCGCTCTCGGCAAGTGCGGCGGTGCGCCGGTCCACCTCCTGCTCCAGCGCCGCGCCGGTGCGCGCCAGCGCCGCGCGCGCCTGCACGATGGCGTCGATGTCGGTCGCCACGCCATACCATTCGCGGGTCTGATCGCCATCGAGGGGACCATCATCGACCCACGGCAGGCCGCGGATCAGATGCCACACGAACACCCCGTCGGCGCGGCGCAGACGCACCTCCATCTGGGCACCAAGGCTGGCCGGCCACCCGCTGGTCAGCGCCGCGCGCTCATCCTCATGCGCCACCGCCGCGAGCCCCCCCGCGATGAAGCTCTGCGCATCGAGCCCGGTGAAATCCAGGGTCCGGCGATTGACGAAAATGATCCGCCCGGCCGGATCGGTGACGAACACCAGCCCCGGAATGGTCTCGGCGATGCCGGCCAGCCGCGCCTGGGTTTCGGCCAGCGCCCTGGCCGCGCGGCGCTCCTGGGTGACATCGCGATAAAACAGCGTCAGCCCGCGATCGGACGGGTAGATCTGGGTGGAAAAGATCACCCCCAGCGGCGCGAAATCCTGCTCGATCATCCGCGGCTGCCCGGTCGCCAGCGCCTCGCGGCACGACGCCTCGTAGCAACTGCCGGCAAGCTCGGGGAACAGATCCCAGATCACCTGGCCAACCAGCCCCCGCGCGCCCGGCTCGCGCGCGCCCTGCTCACGCGCCCCCGGCTCACGCCCGCCCGACGGTTCGAGCTGCGCGCGGGCGCGCCGATTGAGCCAGGTGAAACGAAACTGGTGGTCGAGGGTGAACACGCTGTCGGTGGTGCTCTCCAGCGCCTGGTCCAGCGCCGCCTCGCGCGCCTGCAGCGCCCCGGCCATCAGATCGAAGGCGGAACCGAGCCGGCCGAACTCGCTGCCATCGGCGGCAAGGCCGGTGCGCGCGCTCATCTCGCCGCGCTGCCAGGCCGCCGCCGCGCCGAGCAGCCGCGCGGTCGGCCGCGCGATCGCGAACCGGGTTCCCAGCACCGTCAGCAGCAGCCCCAGCACGCCGCCGCCGATCAGCAGCAGCACCCCCTGCTGGTCGGCCTGGGCGAGTCCCGCGAGCGCCCCGTTGGCGTCCGAGGCAACCCCGATCCACACGTCCTGCGGCGCCACCGCCAGCGGCGAATAGGCCAGGATGCGGCCACCGCCGCCGCGCTGATCGAATTCGACGACGCCATCGGCGTCGCCATCGAGAAATTGCGACGACACCGCGTCGGTGTGCTCGCCGATGCTGCCGCTGGCGAACGGCGCGTGCGCGATGATCGTGCCGTGCCGGTCAGCGATGGTGATCGAGGTGCCGGCCGGCAGATGGATCTGGTCGATACGCCCCTGCAACCAGCCCAGATCGAGCCCGACCGCGACAACCCCGCTGATCCGCCCTTGCGCATCGCGCACCGGTTGCGAAAAATGCAGCTCCGGGCGGCCATTATTGCGACCGCGCACGAAATCACCCGTGACGAAATCGCCAGCGGTCATGGCCCGGCGCCAATAGGCGCGATCGGTCACATCGCCCAGGGTGCGACCGCTCGCCGCCGGCAGGTTGCCCGAACACATCACCTCGCCATCGACGTCGGTGATGATCAGCGAGGCATAGCGGTCGAAGCTGTGCAGCAGATCGGCGAGATAGGCGTCGCAGGCGAGCGGCGCGGGGCCGGCGTCACGCGCGCGGCGGGTGGCGCCGACCGCGGTCAGCATCTGCCGCGCGCCCTGGGTGATCTCCTGCTGGGTGGCCACCACCAGCGACAGGATGCGCAGCGCATCCGCCCGCGCGATCGCATGGCGCAGATGCCGCGCCTGGCCCTCGGTGTAGGCTTGCAAGGCGAGCGCCGGCAGCAGCGCCACCGCCACCACCAGCAGCAGCCGCGCGAGCAGGCTGCGATGCGGGGCCACCCTTGGCATGATCGATGCCGCTGCGGGTCCGTGCCGATCCGGCCGCTATTTGGTGAGCTTCGCGCGCGTCCGCGAACTCGGCGCGAGCCGGTCCAGACAGGCGGCGCGCGGAACCACCGAATCGACCGGCGTCGCGGCATCGCGCGCCGGCCCGCAGGCCAGCACGTCATTGACCAGCATATGGCCGATCCCCTCGCAGCTCTGCCCGGCCAGATCGAACAGCCGCACCGCCGTCTTGTGCGGCGGCAGCGGCCCCAGATCGATCGCCAGCCGCCGGCTGATCACCTCGTCGGTGCCAAACACCACCAGATCGATGCGCAGCGGGTCGATCTCGCGCGCATCGGGATTACTGGCCACCAGATAGACCCGGCAGCCACCACCCTGGATCGGTTCGAGCTTGTTGAGCTCCAGCGGCAGCGGCTCCGCGGCCGGGCCGGCGGACTGGCCGGCGGACTGGGCGAGCGCCGGCGGCGCCAGCAGCAGCGGGACGAGCAGGACGGCGAGCAAGCCCGCCAGACTTGGATCAGCACGGCGCATCGAAACCTCCGGAACCGGCCACCTGCCGGCCCGCCAGTCTAGAGCGGTTTCACCTCGACCGTCATCAGCATCGACGCTGTGAAACCGCTCCAGCCATATGAGGAGCGAGCAACTTTATCGCCCAGACCGATTCCGGTCTGCGCGATGTTGCTCTAGCTGGTTCGCTGAGTCGCGGCCACTGCAAGCTTGAATCATATTTTGAGACGTAGTATTATTTTTTAGACATTGGAGTGTTGGATAT
>DAHWBL010000141.1 GCA_027323595.1 Acetobacteraceae bacterium
CGATCACGGCCTCAAAATCAGACCCATGGTCCTGCCAGACCGCTTCATCGACCATAATTCCCCAAACGCCCAATACGCAGAAGCCCTCCTCACCCATAAACATATCGTCTCAACCGCACTCAACGCTCTGGGTTCCACAGCCACCGGGCGGCGGGCGCCGTCATGCTGATCGCCGCGCGCCGGACGGTTCTGGCGATGCTGCTCGCAACCCCGCTCAGCGCGCACGCGCAGCCGGCCGACCCGGCCGCACCGATCGCGGCATTGAACAAGGCGCTGCTGGAGGCCATGCACGCCGGGCGCGCCACGCCGTTCCCGCAGCGGTTCAAGCTGCTGGCGCCCAGCCTGGATGCGGCTTTCGATCTGGGCGAGATCCTGCGAAATTCCGTTGGATTGCACTGGCAGGACATCGCGACCCAGCAGCGGACCGCGCTTGAGCAGGTGTTCCGGATATTCACCATTGCCAGCTACGCGGCGAATTTCGACAATTTCGATGGTCAGCGCATCGACATTCTGCCCGAGCGCCGCGCGATCGGCGCCGACCAGGTGGTCGCGACAGAATTGGTCCAGGGCGAGCAGACGACACGCATCGATTACGTCATGCGTCAAACCGACGGAGCCTGGCGGGCGATCGACGTCTTATTGAACGGCACGATCAGCCGGGTGGCCGTGCAGCGTTCTGATTTTCGCCGGCTGCTGGATTCGGGCAATGCGGAGCGGCTGATCCAGAGCCTGCGCGACAAAATCGCCGAACTCTCCGGCGGAACCGTGACCGCGTGAGGCCTTGCTGGTGGCGTGGATGATCGGACTGACTCTGGTTCTTGTCGGTCTGGTCCAGGCGTTGGCCGGGCTGGCCCTGCTGCGGCGCTTTGCCCGGTCGGCGCGGCATTCACCATCTGATCGACCTGGCGTGACCGTTCTCAAGCCCCTGCATGGCGCCGAGCCATGGCTGGAGTGGGCGCTGTCCAGCGTCGCGGGCCAGAATTATCCGGAATTTCAGATCATCTGCGGCGTGGCCCACGACGATGATGCCGCGATCGCGGCCGTCGAGGCCGCGCGCGCCCGCCATCCGCAGCGCCGGATCGATCTGGTCGTGGATGCGCGCCAGCATGGCGTCAATGCGAAAATATCGAATCTTATCAATATGTTTCCGCATGCCCTGCATGATATCGTCGTGATCTCCGACAGCGATGTGCATGTCGCGCCGGACTGGCTGGATCGGCTGGTCTGGGCACTCTCACGGCCCGATGTCGGCCTGGTGACGACCCTGTATTCCGGGTTGGCGGTCGTGCCCGGCATGGTCGCGCGGCTCGGGGCGATGCAAATCTGCCAAGCCTTTCTGCCCGGCGCGGTGATGGCGCGCGCCTTGGGTCGGCAGGACAGTCTGGGCGCGACCATGGCCCTGCGGCGCGAAACCCTGGCCCGGATCGGCGGGCTGGAGGTGCTCTGCGACGAGCTTGCCGACGACGCGGTGCTGGGAATGAAAATCCGCGCGCTGGGAATGAAAGTCGCGCTGGCAGCGACGATCCCCGCCGTTGGCGTGCCCGAGCGAAGTTTGCGGGCCCTGTGGCTGCATGAGCTGCGCTGGGCCAGAACCGTTCGCTCGCTCGCGCCATGGGAGCACGCGGCATCGATTCTGCAATACCCCCTCGTGCCGGCGATGGCGCTGCTGGCCACCGCCCCGCTCACCCCATCGGCGTGGGCGGTATTTGCGGCGACGTGGCTGCTGCGCGCCGAAATCGCCCGCCGCACCGACGGGGTGATCGCCCGATATCCAGGCCTTGCGACGGTGCAGGCGCCCTGGCTTTGGCCGGTCCGTGACCTGCTGTCTGTCGCGGTCATCGTGGCAAGCTTTGCCGGCCGCGGCGTGGTTTGGCGGGGCCGGGCCTTGCGCGCGGACCCGATCGTGACAGATACCTTGAAGACAACGCGGCGACGCCGGGCCGCCTGAAGAGAGATGACAGCGCCATGATGAAAACCCTGTTTCTGCACCCCCCCTCGTTCGACGGGTTCGATGGGGGTGCCGGCGCGCGCTACCAGGCCAAGCGTGAGATCAAATCGTTCTGGTATCCAACCTGGCTCGCCCAGCCCGCGGCACTGGTGCCCGGCTCCAAGCTGATCGACGCGCCGCCGGCCCGCATCGGCCTGCCCGAAGTGCTGGCGCAGATCGGCGATTATGAGCTTTGCGTGATGCACACCTCCACCCCGAGCTTTGCGTCGGATGTGAAGGTCGCCCAGGCGCTGAAGGACACCAATCCACGTCTGAAGATCGGCTTTGTCGGCGCCAAGGTCGCGGTTCAGCCGGAGGAAAGCCTGCGCCAGGGCGCCCCGATCGATTTTGTCGCGCGCAACGAGTTCGATTTCACCATCAAGGAAGTCGCCGAGGGCCGCGAACTGGCGAGCATCGACGGGCTGTCCTATCGCGGCGCCGACGGCACGATCATCCACAACAAGGACCGCGCCGTCCTTGAGGACATGGATCAGCTTCCGTTCGTCACCGACGTCTATAAGCGCGATCTTCGCATCGAGGATTATTTCATCGGCTACCTGATGCACCCGTATATCTCGCTCTACACCGGGCGGGGGTGCAAATCGCATTGCACGTTCTGTCTGTGGCCGCAGACGGTCGGCGGGCACCGCTATCGTGTGCGCAGCCCCGAGCACGTCGCCGAGGAAATCCGGCTGGCGAAAAAGCAGTTTCCGCAGGTCAAGGAGTTCTTTTTCGACGACGATACCTTTACCGACAATCTGCCGCGCGCCGAAGCGATCGCACGCGAGCTTGGCAAGCTGGGTGTCACATGGTCCTGCAACGCCAAGGCGAATGTGCCTCGCGCCACCTTGAAGGTTCTGAAGGATAACGGTCTGCGCCTTCTGCTGGTCGGCTACGAAAGCGGCAACCAGCAGATCCTACATAACATCAAGAAGGGCATGCGGATCGAGGTCGCCCGGCAATTCACCAAGGATTGTCACGACCTCGGCATCAAGATCCACGGCACCTTCATCCTTGGCCTGCCAGGCGAAACCCGCGAGACGATCGAGGAAACGATCCGTTTTGCAACCGAGATCAACCCGAACACCCTCCAGGTGTCGCTAGCCGCCCCCTATCCGGGAACCTTTCTCTACAAGCAGGCGGTCGAGAACGACTGGCTGGATGCGGCGCACGCAGAACTGGTGGATGACCACGGGATACAGATCGCCCCGCTGCATTACCCGCATCTGTCACACACCGAAATCTTCGATTCCGTCGAAGTTTTTTATCGGCGCTTCTATTTCCGCGCGCCGAAAATCGCTGCCATCGTCAGCGAAATGGTGCGCAGCCCGACCATGATGAAGCGCCGGCTGCGCGAGGGTGTCGAGTTCTTCCAGTTTCTGCGCGAACGCCATCGCGAGGCCGCCTGACCCGGGAGCGGTCGGAGCCTTTCCGACCGCTCACCGTCTGGATTTGTCTGACAGAAGCTCGAACAGGCTCTGCATGTCGCGCAGCCCCTGGCCATTGGCGATCGCTTCGCGGAAATATCCCGCCGAAACGTCCGCGAGCGGTGTCACGGCATCACACTGCGTCGCCAGTTCCTCGATGAGTTTGAAATATTTGATAAATACACCCATCTGTCCAGCGATGATCCGCTCAAAATCCCGATCCGCCATCGCGCCGACATAATTGGACAACGCCGCCGAGCCGCCGGCGCCCAGGGGCAGCAGGCGAGCCAGAATCCGCGGCTCGATCCCGGCCTTGACGCCCAGCGCCATCGCCTCGGCAGCGGCCAGGGCATGCACGCCAACCAATAGATTATTGACCGTCTTCACTTTCAGCGAGGCGCCAAAAGGGCCGACGTAAACACAATCATTGGTGATGGATTCAAGCAGCGGGCGGCATTGCTCGGCCAGTTCCGCCGCACCGCCCACAAAAATGACCGCCTCACGGGCACGAACCGAGTTTCCGGCCGCCCGCGCGGTGATCTCACAGTCAAGCAGCGCCCCACCCACGGCGGTTATGGCATCGCGCAGGCGCATCTTGTCCGCCAACGCGTAGCTCGCGAGATCGATCACCACCGACCCGGCCCGAAGTCCGCTCAGCACACCGTCCGCACCGTAGAACGCGGCTTCAAGCGCGGCGGCGACCGGCAGGCACATGACCACCACATCACACCGCCGCGGGACCTCGGCGGCCGACGCGCCCAGTTCGCCACCAGCGGCGGCAAACGGCTGCATGCCCGACAGGCTGTAGCCGATCACCCGCCAGCCTCGCTCCAGCAGGTTGCACGCAGCGGGCAGGCCGATATTGCCAAGGCCGATAAATCCGACGGCTTTATCCTCGGGCACGACGCAGCCTCCCTGTCATTTTCAAAATTGGGCCACGGGGCATCGCATCGGTCAATGTTGCCGCGGCGACGGATACCGGCCAGGATCGGTAAAACGTCGATTTTGGGAGGATAATCATGCGGCCCGTGTTGCTCGCACTGTTGGGTTTGCTCGCCGCCGCCACCACGCGGGCCGAGCCCCTGCGGATCACCGTGATCCCCATCGTGGACACGCTGCCCGTGTTCCTCGCGGTGGATGCCGGGCTGTTCGCCAAACGGAACCTGGAGGTGACACTCATTCCAGCCGCCAACCAGACCATCGTGATCGGGTCACTGGTTTCCCAGTCGGCGGAGATCGGCAACTCCATCGCGCCCTCGGTGCTGCAGGCCCGCGAGGCGGGCATCGACACCGTGATCGTGGCGAACGCGGCGACCCTGCCGTATCCGCTGCCCATGCATGTGGGGGTGCTGGCGCGCACCGGCTCGGGCATCAAATCCGCGGCGGACCTCGTCGGCCGCAAAATCGCCGTGCTGGGGACCAACGGCTACCACATGGTGCTGACCAAGCGCTGGCTGGAGGAAAAAGGAGTGGACGCCAGCCGCGTCAATTGGGCCGAAGTCGGTTTCGCGCAGATGGGCGACGTGCTGCGCGCCGGCCAGGTCGATGCGGTGGTATCGATCGACCCGTTCTATAATCGGATCATCGACTCCGGCGTCGGCTACAGCTTCGATAATTTCGTTGCCACCGTCCCCGACGGTGCGCTGATCGATTTCTATGTCGCCGAACGCGGCTGGGCCAACGCCCATCGCGACACGCTGAAGCGCTTTTACGATGCGGTGGCCGAAGCCGAAACGCTGATCAAGACCGATGACGCCGCGGCGCGCGCATCATTGGCGAAATGGACCCGCCAGCCCGCCGACGTGATCGCTCACACCTCGCTGCCCGATTTCAGCATGAAGCTGACCGGATCGCAGATGAAATTCTGGATCGACCTCATGCACCATCAAGGCCTGATCGCGGAAAATTATGATCCAGACAGCTTTATCTTCAAACCATGAGTCCCGGCCGCACGATCAGTCGCGCATGAGCGGGTCGCCGGCCGAAAAGTCCGCGGTGGGCAGCAGGTCGAGGCAGCCGGCGCGCGACGCCCAGTAGGTCCATGCGCGCTGGGTAACATTGGTCTTGGGCCCGTAATCGCCCCCCGAGCGCGCGTTGATCTCGCCCGCGGACAAATATTTCGGCGTGCCCATGCGCATGGCAGCCATCTGCACGCGCGCGTTTCGCGGCAGATATACCGACAACCGAACGACATCGATCAGATTGCCCGCGGTCGCGGTAAAGCCATGTCCGCGCATCAGCACCACGTTCGCCGCGCCCAGCCTGCCTGCCAGGTCGCGCCCCTGCGCAAGGTTCGACACCAGCAGATTGGTGTCAGGACCAAACGAATCTTCAATATCCCAGACCGGCACATGGGCCCCGATGAAGCTGCCCGAATGGATCACCGGCCGCAACGGCACATCGACGATGCCGAACGGCAGCACGTCCTCGGCGTGTGCATGCACCACCGCATGCACGTCCGGACGCGACTGATAGACCGCGGCATGGATGAAGCGCTCGCGGTAGGGCGGCCGACGGTCATTGCCGACAACCTGGCCATCGAAGGTGAATTCGAGAATATCATCGAGCCCGACCAGCTCCGGACTGCGCGACCAGGAAAGCAACATGCGGTCGCGATGGTGGGGATGGCGCATGCTGACATGGCCATAGGCGTCGATCACGTTCTCATGCGCAAGAACCCGATTGGCGACCACAAGTTCGCGCCGAACCAGATCAAGATCGTCGGTCATGGCTTTCCTCCCCTTCATTTTCACCCAGCTCTATCAGCTTGCCGGCAAAGCGCCAAAATCTAGACCGGCACAAGCTTGATCCGCTTGCCGGCCACGCTGAGCGCGATGCGTCCCTCCTTCAGCGCCAGCGCATCGGTGCCGAACACGTCCCGCCGCCAGCCATGCAGCGCCGCGACGTCCGGCTCTGCCTCGCTCGCCAGGCGATCGATATCCTCCGAACTCGCGAGCAATCGCGGCGCCACCCGATGCTCCTCGGCCTTCGCCGCCAGCAGCACTTTCAGCAGCGAGACGAGCGCGGGGGACGGACGCGGCCCATCTTTCGCGCGCGGCGCATCCGGCAGGGCGGCATCGGGCACTGCCTGCGCACTGGCGATCGCCAAGAGCAACCCGGCACCGGTCTTGCCGTCGGCAAACCCGCGTGAGATGCCGCGCACCCGAGCCAGCGCGTCCGCCGATGCCGGAGCGGTCGCGGCAATCTCCAGCAGCGCCTCGTCCTTCAGCAACCGCTGGCGCGGAATATTCACCCGCTGCGCCTCCCGCTCGCGCCAGGCACAGATCGCCTGCAACACGCCAAGCACGCGGCGATTGGCGGTGCGCGGCCGCAGACGTTCCCACATCGTCTCGGGGTCGGCGAGGTAGGTGGAGGGCTCGGCAAGTGCCGCCATTTCCTCGCCCACCCAGCCTATGCGGCCGTCGGCCTGCAGCTTCGCGGTCAGCTTTTCATAGACCAGCCGCAGCCAGGTGACATCCGCCGCGGCATAAGCGATTTGTGCCGACGACAGCTGCCGCGCCGACCAGTCGGTGAAGCGATGCGCCTTGTCGATCTGCCCTGCGGTCAGGGCGCCGACCAGGCTGTCATATCCCACCTGGTCGCCGAACCCGGCCACCATCGCCGCCACCTGCGTATCGAACAGCGGCGTCGGCACAGCCTTGAAAATCAACAGAAAAATCTCGACATCCTGACGCGCGGCGTGAAACACCTTGTGCACATCGGGGTTGGCCAGCAAAGCGCCAAGCGGTGCGAGATCAAGCCCGGGCGCCAGCGCGTCGATCACCGCAACCTCCTCGGCGCCGGCGAGTTGCACCACGCAAAGCTCCGGCCAGTAGGTGCGTTCACGGATAAACTCGGTATCGACGGTGACGAACACCTCGTTGGACAACCGTTCGCACAGCCCGGCCAGGGCGGCGCTGTCGGTGATCATCTGTGGCGTGGCGAAGGGTGGCTGGCTGAGCTGAGACATGGTTCCGTGTTACACCGCCCTCACCCGGGCCGGAAGGCGGCTTGACAGGCTTCAGGTCGGGGGGTTGTGTCCGCCCCTCGCCGGACGGACGGCACGACAAAGCACTTGCGGAGCGACCATGCACGCCTATCGAACCCATTCCTGTGGCGCGCTGCGCGCCAGTGACGCCAGCGCCACGGTGCGACTTTCGGGCTGGGTTCACAGCAAGCGCGACCATGGCGGGCTGCTGTTCATCGATCTGCGCGACCATGCCGGGCTGACCCAATGCGTGTTCGCCGCCGGCTCGGCGAGTTTCGCCGAAGCCGAACGGCTGCGCGCCGAAAGCGTGGTGACGGTAACCGGCGAGGTGGTGCTGCGTGAAGGTGCCACCGTCAATCCGCGCCTGCCGACCGGGGCGATCGAGGTGCGGGTGGCAAGCCTTGCGGTGCAATCCGAGGCGGCGGTGCTGCCGATGCAGGTGGTCGGCAACGAGCCCTATCCGGACGAGATCCGGCTGCGCTACCGCTATCTCGATCTGCGGCGCGAACGGGTGGCGCGCAACATGATGCTGCGCTCCAACGTCATCACCTCGATCCGGCGGCGGATGATCGATGCCGGCTTCACCGAGTTCCAGACACCGATCCTGACCGCATCATCGCCCGAAGGCGCGCGCGACTTCCTGGTGCCGGCGCGCATGCATCCGGGCAAGTTCTACGCCCTGCCGCAGGCGCCGCAGCAATTCAAGCAACTGCTGATGGTCGCCGGGTTCGACCGCTATTTCCAGATCGCCCCCTGCTTCCGCGACGAGGCATCGCGCGCGGACCGCTCTCCGGGCGAATTCTATCAGCTCGATTTCGAGATGAGCTTTGTCACGCAGGAAGATGTGTTCAACACTCTGGAGCCGGTCATGGCCGGCGTGTTCGAGGAATTCTCCAACGGCCGCCGTGTGACCGCGCTGCCATTTCCGCGCATCCCCTACGACACCGCGCTGCTGGAATACGGCTCCGACAAGCCCGACCTGCGCAACCCGCTAAAAATCGCTGACGTCACCGAGGCTTTCGCGGGGTCGGGTTTCGGGCTGTTCGCCAGGATCGCCGCATCGGGCGGCATTGTGCGCGCCATTCCGGCACCTGGTGCCGCCGGGCGGCCGCGCGCTTTTTTTGACAAGTTGAACGAGTGGGCGCGCGCCGAGGGCGCCGGCGGGCTGGGCTACGTGATTTATGACGCTGACGGGCCGCGCGGGCCGATCGCCAAAAATCTGGAACCGGAACGGGCGGAAATGATTCGCGCCGCCTGCGGGCTGGCCGCCGGCGATGCGGTGTTTTTCGCCGCCGGTGAACGCGAACCGGCAACCAAATTCGCCGGCCAGGTGCGCACCCGCATCGGCACCGAGCTCGATCTGATCGAAACCGACAGTTTCCGCTTCTGCTGGATCGTCGATTTTCCGATGTACGAGCTGAACGAGGAAACCGGGCAGATCGATTTCAGCCATAATCCGTTCAGCATGCCGCAAGGCGGGCTGGAAGCACTCGAGGGTCAGGACCCGCTGACCATCAAGGCGTTCCAGTACGATATCGTCTGCAATGGCATCGAACTCTCCTCCGGCGCGATCCGCAACCATCGGCCCGACATCATGCTGCGGGCATTCGCGATCGCCGGCTATTCCGCCGATGAGGTGGAAGCGCGCTTCGGTGGCATGCTCAACGCATTTCGTTTCGGCGCCCCGCCGCACGGCGGCTCCGCCCCGGGGATCGACCGCATGGTCATGTTGCTGGCCGACGAGCCGAATATTCGTGAGGTGATTCCCTTCCCGCTCAACCAGCAAGGCGAGGACCTCTTAATGGGCGCGCCGGCCGAGGTGCCCGCCGCGCGGTTGAAGGAACTGTCCCTGCGGGTCGAGCTGCCCGCGAAGGTCAAGAGAGATTGAGCGCACACGCGCGGCCTTGCGCCCTTGGCTGCTTCATCCCAATTCAGACCAAGCCGATTGAAAGGTTGTCGCCAATGCGCCGAGTTGTCACGCTGGGGTTGATGGGACTGGCGAGCCTGAGCGGACTGGTGCCGGCACTCTCGGCATCGGCGGCGCCGCTCGCCGCCCATCGCGCGCATTATACCCTCAAGCTGCAGGAAACCCATGGTGACGTGACCGCCGCCACCGGCACCATGGATTACCAGTTCGAGGATGTCTGCGAAGGCTGGGCGACGCGCCAGCGTCTCGACATGACCCTGACCAACAGCGACGGGCAGGATATTCGGATGATTTCCGACTATGCCACGCTCGAAACCAAGGACGGGCTGCATATGCAGTTCCACATGCGCCAGACAACCGACACCGCCGTCACCGAACAGGTCGATGGCGACGCAACCCTTTCCAAGCCCGGGGGGCCGGGCGAGGTGCATTACACCGCCCCGGAAGACAAGACCATCAAGCTCGCGCCCGGCACGGTGTTCCCCACGCCGCACACCGAAACAATTCTCGCAGCCGCCGCGGCCGGCAAAAAATTCATCTCCCTGCCGCTGTTCGACGGAACCTCCGAACGCGGGCCGCAGGATACGTTTGTCACCGTGCTGAACTGGCATGGCCCGTCGGCCGCACCGTTCAAGCCGCTCGACGATCTAGCGAGCGGTCGCTTCCAGTTATCGTTCTTCGATCAAACCAATCAAGGCGGCTCGGACCAGAACGGCGCCGGCACGCCGGACTACTCGGTGGGCATGCGGTACTGGGCGAACGGCGTGTCCGATGCGCTGAGCATGAATTTCGGTGACTTCATCATGCAGGGCGTGATGGATAAATTCGAACTGCTGGCGCATCATTGCTGATCGGCGCGCTGTATCGGGCCACCGTCCTTTGGCTGTTGCTGGCCGGCGTGGGCACCGCGCAACCGGTGATGTCCGTCACACTCCTGGGCAGCGGCACCCCCGCCCCGACGCCGGACCGCTTCGGTAATTCCACCCTGGTGGAAGCCCACGGCCAGAGGCTGCTGTTTGATTTCGGTCGCGGCGCGAGCATCCGCCTTTGGCAACTCAACATTCCGCTCGGCACGATCACCGCGCACTTCCTCACCCACTTCCATTCCGATCACACCGCGGGCCTGCCCGACCTTTGGTTGACCGGCTGGCTGCCGCCCGCCTACGGCCAACGCAAGACGCCCTTTGTCCTGTTCGGTCCGCCTGGCACCGAGGCGCTGGCGAAAGGGCTGAGCGGCGCATTCGCCGCCGACATCGCGATCCGCGCCGTGGATGAGCACGACCCACCCGAAGGCATCGCGTTTGACGCGCACGATGTCGCGCCCGGGCTGGTCTGGAACCGCGACGGCGTGCGGGTGTTCGCGTTCGCCAATGATCACGGCGTGAACGTGAAGCCCTCCTACGGCTATACCATCGAATACGCCGGCCATCGCGTGGTGCTGTCAGGCGATACCCGCTACAGCCCGGTGGTGGCCGCGCAGGCACTGGGCGCCGATTTGTTCCTGCATTCGGTCACCATCATCCCCGCGGCGCTGCTGGCGTCCACGCCTGGTTATCGCGCGGTCTACCAACATCTCGCATCCCCAACCGACGCCGCGCATGCGTTTGCCGATGCGCGGCCGAAGCTGGCGGCATTTTATCATGTCGGGCTCAACGGCGATGCCACCACCGCCGATTTGATCGCCGCTGTCCGCACCGTCTATGACGGTCCGCTGACGGTCGGCGACGATCTGATGCGTTTTGAGATCGGCGACAGCGTGATCGTCAAACCGTTTGATCAGCCAAGGCGCTGACAGACATACAAGGCTTCATCGCGCAGCAGCGCGTAACGCAACTGATCCCGCGGCGGGCGCATATAGGCGGCAACCGAAAAGCCGGCGCGTGCGACACGATCAGCGAAATCCCGCCCATATAGCCGGCAATGGTCAAAGCCGGTGAAGCGCCAGAACCGCGCCATCGGGTCGATCGCGGAAAGATCTTCGTCGGTCTGCTCGGCGGCATGGTTCTGCGGCACCGCGAGCAAGGCCATGCCGCCGGGGCGCAACACCCTGGCAAATTCCGACAAAGCCTTGGTGTCATCAGGAATATGTTCGAGCATATGGTGCGAAATCAGCACGTCGAACGAGCCGTCCTCGAACGGGATCGCGGTGGCATCCATGAACTGCCCGGCATCGGGCTGGCGCAGATCGCCGCTGATATACAGCGGATTTCCTGCCATCAGCTTCAGCATATAGCGCTCGGGCGCGAAATGCAGGATGCGCTTGCCATCTAGCTTCCAGCCGCCGCCCTCGGCAAGAAACAAATGTTGCAGCCGGTGGCGCTCACGACTGCCACATCCCGGGCAGCGGGCATCAAGCCGCTGGCCGCGTTCGACGCTGAGGAAATGGCCCTGGTAGGAACAGATCGGGCATTCACGCACCAGCTTGCGCCCGCGGCTCGCGCCCGAAAACTGGCGACGATCCTTGAAATAGGCCTCGGCAACGCGCCGAGCCAGCAGCCACCGGCCCGGATGCGGCAAGGACGGCGCCGCACCAGCACGGCTGGCCCCCGCCGCCACGCCGGAAGTCGTTGCGGGATCGGTCATATCGGCGGCGGCATTGGGCAAGATACGGACTCCATGGTCACAGAGCTTGGGCGCTGGCCGACAGGCCGCAGAGGCGTCATTTGCTGGTGCGGGACCGGTCCGGTCAACAGGTGTTTTTACGCCGTCCTCGCCCCGCCAGACGCCGCGGGACGCGGCCATCGATGGCGAGCAATCCGCAACTGATCAGCGCCATCCCCGCCAGCGCCTGGCCCGCGATCGGCTCGCCAAGGAACAGCCGCCCCAGCAACAGCGCGCTGACCGGCGAAAGAAACGTCACCAGCAGCACGTTGCTCGCACCGACCCGGGCGAGCAAAGCAAAAAACAGAATGAACGGCAGCCCGGTGCAGACGATGGCCAGCGTCGCCAGTTCGAGCCACGCCGCCGCCGGCAGCGGCGGCAGGCTCCAGGGGTGATCGATCACCACCACCAGCGGCAACAACACGATGCCGGCACCGCTCAGCTGCCCCGCCGCGGCGTCGATCGCCGGCAGATCGGCGAAGCAGCGACCATACAGGCCGGCGACGGCATAGGACGCGGCGGCCGCGAGCACTTCCAGATAGGCGCCGAGATCCTCGCCGACCAACGCCGCGGGCCCGACCAGAACGGCCACCCCGACAAAACCGAGCAGCACGCCGACCACCCTGCCACGATCCAGCGGCGTGATCGCGAACAGATGCGCAAGTACCGCGGTGAACACCGGGGTCGCCGCCAGCATGACGGCAAGCATGCCGGCGCCGAGCTGGCGTGCGGCATGGATGATCAGCACGAACGGCAGGGCATTGTTCAAAAAGCCCATCAGCAGATAGCTGTGCCAGCCCGCCGCCGGGCGCGCGATCACGCGACCGCGCATGGCCAGGATCAGATGCAGCAATCCCGCGCCGGCCAGCACCCGCGACGCCGCGATGCCAAGAGCGGGCACCTCATGCACCAGCAGCCGGAACAACAGATACGAGCCCGCCCAGGCTAGCGAGAGCACCGCGATCCCCGCGAGATCGGCCGCCGTCATCA